>JBNKJW010000191.1:0-5494 GCA_050291445.1 Bacteroidales bacterium
AATTTTTCCTTGCATTAACTTTATCTTCAAGTAACAAAAAACGAATGATTATTACGCTAGCCAGAGGCACATCATCTACTTCATTAGCTTCAGCTCGAAGTATTCTTATACATCTTCGCTTTGCGAACTTGTAGTTAATGCACCTCTGACTTTTTCAGCAGGCTCTAGTTACATATCAAACCTATGGAATATTGGACTAAAGAAATTCTCTTTTAAACAACACAAATGATTAATTGCAATTATATATAAAACAACATGAATATAAAATTAATCAGTTTCACATTGCTTATCTTGAGTGTATTTTTTGCATGTAATCAAGAGAATTCAAACGAAAAAAAGAATAAATCAGCGGAAATCTCTTCCGTCCCCGAATGGTCAAAAAACGCCATTTGGTACCAAATTTTTGTAGAGCGTTTTAGAAATGGTGATCTCTCAAACGATCCTACCAGAGAAGACATTAGAAACACCTACCCAGACTCTATACCAGGCAACTGGACAATTACTCCCTGGGGGCAAGACTGGTACCAACCTGATGATTATTTTGAAAACTCAAACCTCGACCGTAAATGGGACAACCTTCAACTAAGAAGGTATGGTGGTGATTTACAAGGTGTTATTGATGAGCTGGATTACCTTGAATCATTAGGAATCAATGCAATTTACTTTAACCCTTTGAACGATGCGCCATCCTTACACAAATACGATCCACGCCATTGGCGACACATTGATAGAAATTTTGGCCCTGACCCTAAAAAAGACATTGAAATTACAGCCTCTGAAAACCCTATTGATCCGGCAACATGGAAATGGACAACTGCTGACAGTTTATTCCTTAAACTAATTAAAAAATGCCACGAAAAAGGTATCCGAGTGGTACTTGACTACTCGTTTAACCACACCGGCAAAGATTTTTGGGCTTTTAACGATGTAAAAGCCAAAGGAAAAGCCTCTGAAGTTGCAGACTGGTACGAAATTGAAGAATTTGACAATCCGGAAACGCCCGAAAATGAATTTAAATACAAAGGCTGGGCTGGTGTATCTACCTTACCTGAAATGAACAAAGATATTATTGGTGATGATAAACAAATGCCTTTTGAAGGAAATTTACATAGCCAGAAAGCTAAAAACCACATTTTTGCAGTAGCAAAACGCTGGTTAGATCCCAACAAAGACGGCAAATTTGATGATGGTGTTGATGGCTACCGACTCGATGTAGCTGCTGAAGTCCCCATGGGTTTTTGGGTTGATTTTAGAAAAGTGGTTCGCAAGGTAAACCCCGAAACCTACCTTATTGGTGAAATTTGGTGGCTTACCTGGCCCGATTCCTTAATGTTGCCTCATAACTTTTTAAAAGGTGATATGTTTGATGCCATTATGAATTACCGCTGGTACCGCCCGGCAAGGCACTTTTTTGCCGATGCACCGGATCCGATGAAACCAAGTGTTTTTGTTGCTGAATTGGAAGATAAATTCAAAGGCATTGATAAAGATAGGCAAAAAGCAATGATGAACCTGCTGGCCAGCCATGATGCACCAAGGGTTTCTACATCACTGTATAACAATGGTTTATACAAACACATGGTAAAACCTTACGATAACGCAAACTACAAAATTGACAAACCAGATGCTAAAACCAGAACCATCCAGAAAATGTTACTGATACATCAGTTCACTTTTATAGGGGCTCCGCACATCTGGTATGGCGATGAAGTCGGGATGTGGGGCGCAGATGACCCCGATACCCGCAAACCTATGGTTTGGTCTGATATTGTGTATGCCGATGAAACCACTCATCCATTTGGCAAAGAAAGAAAAACAGACAAGGTAGAGCAGGATACGGAATTACTTGATTTTTACAAGAAACTGATTCAAATAAGAAAAAACAATCCGATTTTGGTTGATGGTGACCTGACTTTTAGCCTCGTAGATGATGAAAACAATACATTGGCCTACAATCGAAGCAACGATAAAGCAGAAATAGTGGTTGCTTTTAATAAATCAAACGAGCCAAAAGTGTTAAAAATACCAGTTACCAAAGATGGTAATTACAAAGATTTGTTAAATGAAAAAAGCATTCAATCTGAACAGGGAAAACTAAAAATTGAACTAGAAGGAATGAAGGCGGTTATTTTAAAAAATTATAAATGACGAATTGTTCAAAAAAATAATGACGAGAAAAAATCTTAATGTAACCAAGTCATTGCAAGTGAGTAGCATGAAGCAATCTTTCTTGTTGCAGCAGATTGCTTCAGTCATACTTCCTTCGCAATGACAGGTAGGTTTTTCTTCTGGACAACAGTTCATATCTAAAACATAGAAAAATGAAAAAATTATTACTACTATCATTTGTCCTTGCCCTTCTTTATCCATTAAGGGCACAAGTAACTACGGATCCAGCTATCCCAACTCAGAGTGTAGCAGTAACTGTTACTTTTAACGCAACAGGTACTCCACTTGAGGGGTATTCAGGCGATCTTTACGCACATACTGGTGTTACAATAGAAGGCACTGGCCGTTGGCAGCATGTTATAGAATCCTGGGGAAACAACACCACCCAGCCGCAACTTACAAATATTGGAGTTGATTTATATGAACTGGAAATCACGCCTTCAATAAATGATTATTATGGCGTAGATGCAGGAGAAGTTGTCACAGAATTATGTTTCGTATTTAGAAGTGCCGATGCAGGCACCCAAAGTTCGGATATTTTTATTGATGTTTTTCAGTCAGGACTGGCCATAGCAATTTCAAGTCCAACTGCTCAGCCTTATTTTGTAGATGCTTCTTCATCTTTTGATTTGCAGATTGATGGAGCAGAAGCAACCAGTACTGTAGTAAAAATTGATGGCAGCACCGTTCATACCGAAACTGTCTCACCAAACTCATTTACCTATTCTGTTACGGCTGCTGCCTCAGGCACGCACGAAATTGTTGTGGAAGCAACAGATGGCTCAGAAACAGTTAGCGATAATTTCTTTTACATTACACGTGCTATACCAACAGTTGCTGATTTGCCAGCAGGCGTAAAAGACGGTATTAACTACATTGACGACAATACAGTCACATTGGTACTGCATGCTCCTTATAAAGAATACGTATATGTTTTTGGCAGTTTTAACGACTGGGCACCAGAAATAATGAACAGGACTGATGCAAATATTAATGTTGAAACATTGCGCTACTGGATTACAATAACAGGTTTAAATGCAGGGCAGGAATACGTTTTTCAATACCTGATTGATGAAGAGCTAAAAATCGCAGACCCTTACGCAGAAAAAATATTAGATCCTTGGAATGATGGGTATATTGATAACGAAACTTACCCTAACTTAATTGCCTATCCCAACAATAAAACAGATGGTATTGCATCCGTTTTTCGGACTGCACAAACGCCTTTTAACTGGCAGGTAGCAGATTTTACACCGCCAAAAAAGGAAGATTTGGTTATTTATGAGTTACTGGTGAGGGATTTTGCAGCAGATGCCAACTACCAAACATTAATTGACACTGTTGGCTACTTTAAACGACTAGGTGTGAATGCAATAGAATTAATGCCGATTAACGAATTTGATGGCAATAGTAGCTGGGGCTACAACCCTGCGTTCTATTTTGCACCTGACAAAGCTTACGGAACCAAAAATAAATTAAAAGAGTTTATTGATGTTTGTCACCAAAATAACATTGCGGTCTTTATAGATCTGGTTTTAAACCACTCTTACGGGCAATCACCTTTTGTAAGAATGTACTGGGACGATGTAAATAGCAAACCAAGTTCGCAAAACCTTTGGTACAACACCGACCACAACTTCCAAAACCCTGATGCCCAATGGGGTTACGACTTCAATCATGAAAGTGATTACACAAAAGCATTGGTTGACAGCATTAATAGTTTCTGGATGAGTGAATACAAAGTAGACGGTTTTCGTTTTGATTTTACCAAAGGATTTTCAAATACAGTTTATGGCCCATCTGACTGGGGCAGCGCATACGATGCAGCCAGGATTGCCATACTTAAACGAATGGCAGATGAAATTTGGGCAAGAAACCCAGATGCCTATGTTAGCTTTGAACACCTGGCTGATAATTCAGAGGAAAAAGAATTAGCCAATTATGGAATCTACCTTTGGGGTAATTTGAACTATAATTACAGTGAAGCAGCTATGGGCTACGTGGATAATTCCGATTTATCCTGGGGATACTATGCCAACAGAACCTGGAATGATCCAACCTTAGTTACTTACATGGAAAGCCATGATGAAGAAAGAACGATGTACCGCTTGTTAAATTACGGAAAAGCAACCAGTTATTACAATACCAAGGAAAAAGCAACTGCTTTAAGGCGCGTAGAATTAGCTGCCACCTTCTTTTTCACCATTCCCGGACCAAAAATGATTTGGCAATTTGAAGAGTTGGGTTATGATGTAAGTATTGATAATCCATCCAGAGTTGATCCAAAACCCATTAAATGGAACTATTATGATGAAGCAGAGAGGTTTCGATTGTTTCAGGTATTTGCCGCTTTAATAGATCTAAAAAAGGAACAGGATGTTTTTGAGAACGGAACGGTAAACATGAGTGTTAGCGGCAATGTTAAACGTATCAATATTTCAAGTCCGGACATGGATGTAACCATCATTGGCAACTTTGATGTGAGTGGAAAAACCATCGATCCCAACTTCCAGCAAACAGGCTCCTGGTATGATTATTTTACTGGTGAATCCATTGATGTAACGGATGTAAATGCAGAAATCACACTTTCGCCAGGTGAATACCATATTTACACCACTGTTCAACTGGAGACACCTGATATTACAGATCCTACCACTTCAATTAAAGAAGTAAATGGAGAAAACAATATCAACATTGGCTTAAAAACCTATCCCAACCCGACAACTGACAGGGTAAAAGTTGAATTCAACCTGGAAAGTACGGTTGAAAATGCAGAGATTGCTGTTTTTAACCTTAATGGTCAAAAAGTGCATACTTTGTATTCAGGAAAACTTTTAGAAGGACAACATAGCCTTGATTGGAACGTAAATAATAAACAAGGAAATAAAGTAAGCAAAGGATTGTACCTTCTGAAAATTGAAGCCACAAACATTAACCAAAATTCGGTGATTGTGGTGAACTAATCAAACATACTACTATTATACTTATTTATAAAAGGCTGCCTTAGGGTGGCTTTTTTTGCATCTGCATTATTCCAATCAAATGACATAACCTCCCATAACTGTTAAAAAACCTTAACAAAATAAGGGCTTTGCCGTTTTAAGCTTGTCTTATTACCAAACACAAGGTAACCTCTAAAAATTGCTTTTTCTGCGTTACTCAAAATTTTTAGAGAACACCATAAAACCTAAAAAAATAAATAGAAAAGGGAGAAAAGTGATATAAAATACTTATTTTTAGTTTGTTAAGAAAGAAAAACAAAGTATAAAAACATCACTTTTCAGATGAAAAATAACAAGAAAAAACTTAAGAATCAAGTTAAAAC
>JBNKJW010000192.1:0-32477 GCA_050291445.1 Bacteroidales bacterium
TATTTCTGGTAATTTCTTTTAATAATTCAATTTCTGAGGCAGTTAATGTGACCTTGTATTTTTTCATGTTTTTTCCTCAAAGATATATTTTTTTACCAGAAGTATCACACTTGACATGACACTAGTGTCATGTCAAGGCTATTTTGACGGTATAAAAACCGCTAAGCTGGTCTGATTATAAAATGCTAAGCATTAAAATAAGCTAATTACACAACTTAAGAACCCGCTAAGCGGATAATTGTAACCGTTATTTAAGATGTGACTTAACACTAGAAAAGTTTTTCAATCTCCTCCATTTTCATAATATGAATAATGGTTTTTCCGCCGTGCGTGAAATTAGGTATCTGGCAGGTGAAAAGACTATCAATAAGTGTCCTCATTTCAATTTCGGTGAGCGAAGCCGAATAATCTATAGCAGCAGCCTGCGCCATTGAAAGGGCAATTTTTTCATGTGCATCTTTTTTTATATCACCTTCGGTGCCTCTAAAAATCTCTAAAAAATGCTCAATCAAAACTGAAGGATCCAGGTTTTCGAAAGCTGCTGGTGTTGCATTTACCACATAGCTTTTCTTTCCAAACTCCTGAATATCAAACCCAATTTTAAACAGATCATCTTTTATTTCGCTCAGTAGCTCAATATCGTGATGGTTGAGGTTTAAAGTGGTTGGGAAAAGGCTTACCTGCGAAACAGCCTGGTGGTTTTCCATGCCATGGATAAATTGTTCATATAAAATACGCTCATGTGCCCTTCGAATATTAATCAGCATTAAACCCGATTTAACAGGTGTTATAATGTACTTATTTTTCAATACAAACACATTGCTGCTGGAAGATTGCGCTTGTGTTTTTGCTTGAGGGATAGACAGTTGCTCTTCCTGGTTTACATCCTGCTCAAAAGTTTTGTTTTCAAGGCCCTGATATAAAGTTTCCCAATTATCCACTTGTTTGGTTTCTTTTTTATAGGATGGAACATTAAAATTTGAATTATTGTTCTCCTCCTCGTTATCAAAAGGGTTGTAATTTGGATTAATTCCCACCTGTGGTGAGTTAAAAGAAGTCTCCTTCTTTAGTAAAGGGATATCTAACGACCCTTCCTGATCAAAATCAATGGATGGCACAATGTTGAATTTCCCCAAAGCTTCTTTTACTGCGGCCCTGATAATCTGAAAAATGGCTGGCGAATCTTCAAATTTAATTTCTGTTTTTGTTGGGTGCACATTGATGTCAATTTTATCCGGATCGATATCAAAATAAATGAAATATGCAGGTTGAGATTCACTGGGTAGAATATTTTCATAGGCCATCATCAAGGCTTTATGAAAATAAGGGTGGCGCATAAAACGTTGATTTACAAAAAAATACTGATGTTGCGTTTTTTTCTTAGCGTTTTCGGGTTTGCCAATGTATCCATTTAAATTTACCAGGGAGGTTGCTGTTTTTACCGGGATTAAATTTTGCCCAATGCTATTACCAAATAAATGAAGAATACGTTTTTGATGGTGACCCGGAGGCAGGTTATAGACATCTGATCCATTGTGCGAAAGACTAAAAGATAAATCAGGATAGCACATTACAATTCGTTGAAATTGGATGAGGATATGTCTGAACTCAGTGCTTTCAGCTTTTAAGAACCTACGGCGTGCCGGAATGTTGAAAAACAGGTTCTTAACAATGAAATTACTTCCTTTGTCGCAACTTATAAAGTCTTGTTTTTCAATGTTTGAGCCATTGATAATCATGTGGTTGCCCAGCTCTTCGTCTTCTTTACGGGTTTTTAATTCTACCTGGGCAATGGCGGCAATCGAGGCCAGGGCTTCCCCTCTAAAACCCATTGTTTTAATGGTAAAGAGGTCTTCGGCTTTGCGGATTTTTGAAGTGGCATGGCGCTCAAATGAAAGCCTTGCATCGGTGGCAGACATACCACAACCATCATCAATTACCTGTATCAGGCTTTTGCCGGCATCTTTAATAATAACTTTTATTTTTGTTGCGCCTGCATCTATTGCATTTTCCACTAATTCTTTCACTACCGAGGCAGGTCGTTGAATTACCTCGCCTGCAGCTATTTGATTGGCTACTGCATCGGGCAATAATTGTATTACATCACTCATATTTGCTGGTTGCGGGTTGCTGGTTGTAATTTCTACAAACCAGCCTATAGCGATAAGTAACTTTTACTTGATTGCTAATGGTTGATAATTAAAAGAGGTTATTAGTTATAAAACTACATATAAAACAAATAATAGGCTACACAACCAAGAATAGCCAGGATGATTACAAAACGCATATTGGCTTTTTGGCTTTCCTTTCTTCTTGTTGTTTGAAATTTACTGCTCATATAACCTCTCATTTGGCCTTTTATGTTTGGAACATAATTTCCCTCCTGGTCAATTACCGTTCCTTTGCCAACCTCTCTTTTAGCACGTTCTACGCGGGCTTCAAATTCTTCTTTCTCAGGATTCCAATAACGGGGCTTAAATTCAAAAACTTGGTGCCGGGGTATTTTAAATATTGTTGGAAGTCGCATAACTTTAATTTAATTTGCACAATTTCTAAACCTTAAAACTAACAGCTGGTTATTTTGCAAATATACGGTTTTTTAAGTAAACCAGTGTATTTGAATAATGATTGCTCAACGAAAAAATGTTTTAATCTATTGGTGCATTCTTCTAATAATGAATTGTATACCTCATTGCAAATTATTACTTTTACGTTTTAAAAGGCGTTGAATTAAATGAAAAGGTTATTTTTTGAATGTGACAAGCAAAGTCCATGTGTCTGTTGCGATAAGGAACAGAATGTATTTGAGATAGGTGGGAGATCTTTTGTGAAGTATTCCAGGCAAATCTATTATGAAGTTTTGGAATGGTTAAACGAATATGTTAAAGATCCGAATGAAAAAACTATTGCAAGTTTTAAATTCGAATTTTACGATACATCTTCAGCAAAAATGATTTTGGAAATTCTGAGAAAGTTGGATAATTTGCACAATCAAAAAGGTAGTAAGGTTGAAATCCACTGGTATTTTCCAGAGGATGATGATGATATTGAAGAAGCCGGGGAAATTTATGCAAACCTGATTGATGTGCCAGTGCGAGTAATTCCATTTTCAGTTGAAGCAGATGAGGTAAATAAATAAGCAATTATGGAAGCAATAAATGTAAAAAGGACAGGACAAATTCCAAAAATAACTTTGGATAAAGAGAGCAATACGTTTGAATTTAGTGGCCCTTCGCTTCCCGAAGATGCATTTGAGTTTTATGAACCTATACTTTCCTGGATTGATACCTACCTGGAAAACCCTAACGAAAAATCCGACGTAGTATTCAAAATTGATTATTACAACACTGCTTCTTCAAAAATGATTTTTGAAATATTGAAAAAATTCGGCAACTTATATCTTTCTGGCAAAGATGTCGAAATCCACTGGTATTACCCTGAAGATGACGAAGATATGCAGGAAGCTGGTGAGGATTTTTCTTCTGTTGTAACAGCTCCTTTTAAGCTAATTTCGGTTGGCGTATAGTTTTACTTTAAAAAAATGAAGCCCATCCAAATTTAAGTAGGGCTATTCACTTTTTTATTCGGCAAAAAGAAAAAATAGCAATTTTTTTAAATAAGAGCCTTTATTGCGGTAGCTACTGCTCTGGTTACTGTTACTCGCGTATCACTTTTTACAAAAGCGTTTATTTTTTCTTCTGTATCAAGAGTTTTTAGCTTGGCAACTGCATTGGCTACATTGTAATTAAGACTTGAATCATTTACTTCCTCACCCAATTTGTCGTTTTCAACAAAGTTTTCTATAACACCAGATGAAGCAATAACTGATTCGAGCGTTTTTTGCTTTTTTTTAACCTGGGTTGCTTTCACCTTATTTAAAGACTTTTTTTTGTCAGGTTTTTTAGCCTCCTCCTTACTTTTTACTTTTTTTTTTACCGCTTTTTTTTTGGCAGTTGATTTTGGTAATTTAACTTTTGCAAGCTTTTTTGTTAGTTTTTCTATTAGCTTTTTTTTGCCTTTTTTCTTGGCGGCTTTCTTCTTTTTCTTGAGTTTTTTTACCTTCTTTTCAATTTCAGCCTTTTTCTTTTCTTCCTTTTTGCCTGGTTTTAGTAGCTTTTTCTTTTTAGCTTTAACCTTGTCATCTTTTTTTTGGGATTTCTTCTCCTTTTTTTCTTTCGATTTTTTCTTTTCCTTTAATTGTGCCATTTCTTATTTTTTTTAGTTAAAATTTTAGGTTCGATTTCGCTGTTTCAGGAAACCCATAATACTATAAAGATAATGAAGATTGGATCAAATAGCAAAAGCATGAAGAAAATTCAGTTACTATGCTAAATTTTGTTAATACAGCATTTAATTAACAATTATAAACATGGTGGTTTAATTGATTGAATGTGAGGATTGTGAGCGTTGTTATTAACAGCTTATTGTTAATAAAAACATGGTTTGAGCCTACAAAAACTAATGTTTACTTGAACGAAAATACTTAGTTTTGTATACAATAACCTGTATTTTATAGAATATGGCAAGATCAAAATACAAAGACAAGAAATTGTTGCGTAAACATAAAATGACTTTTATGTTTAATGAAATGGAACAAAAAGCGCTAGAGAGCTATTGTAAAAAATACAAGGTTGCAAATCGTTCAAAATTTATGCGCGAAGCCATTGTTACAGCAATTTTGCAGCAATTTGATAAAGATTATCCATCGTTGTTTGAGGAATTTGAAAAAGAACAACAACCAAAATACGAACAAGGTATTCTTGCTTTCTAAAGTTTAGTTTGGTAAGATTTTTTCATAACACAATACTTACCATTTATAATTTATCAGGCTTAAATTTTCCCCATCGCTTTTAGCTCAAGGTATTTATTTATTGTATTTACAGTTAGGTTTTCTGGTTCGGTAAGAATGCTCTGGATTCCATAATTCTTTAATTCTTTAACAATTAGTCGTTTTTCAAACATTAGTTTTTCAGCAATGGTTTTTACATAAACATCGTTTATTGAGCTGGATTTTTCGCGTACCAGCTGATTTACCTCCGTGTTTTTGAAAAATATTACAATTAACAAGTGGTTGTTGTTTAACTGTCTTAAAAACCGCATTTGCCTTGATAACGAAACTTCCCACTCAAAGTTAGTGAAAAGCAGAAGCAGGCTGCGTTGTTTAATTTTGCGTTTAATGGTTGTATAAACCTTCTCAAAATCAGATTCATCAAAATTGGTTTTTTGACGGTACAAAGCCTCTAATATCCTGTGCATTTGTAACTTGTTCCGGTCTGCTGGCAAAATATTATGGATGTTTTTAGAAAAAGTGAGCAAACCCGCCTTATCTTGCTTGTACATGGCAATGTTTGATATTACCAGGCTTGAATTAATGGCATAATCAAGCAGGCTTAGTCCGTTAAATGGCATTTCCATTGTTCGGCCCATGTCAATTAAACAATAAACCTGTTGCGATTTTTCATCCTGGTATTGGTTCACCATCAGGTGCGAACGACGGGCAGTTGCCTTCCAGTTTAATGTTCGTATGTCGTCTCCCTGAACGTAATCCCGGATTTGATCGAATTCCATAGTATGGCTTACCTTGCGGATTTTTTTTATCCCGGCTTCGGTTAAGCGGTTCGAAATGGCCAATAATTCAAATTTACGTAGCTGGATGTAAGATGGGTACACCGGAACAACCTCTTTGAAATCAAATTTTATCCTTCTGGTAATTAGACCAATAGAATGGCTGACATAAATGTTTACCTTTCCAAAACTGTATTCGCCACGCTCGGTAGGCCTAAGTTGATAATGTTCGAATTTTTCTTCACCAGCCTTAAAAAACGATTTTATTTCAAAGTTTCTGATTTGAAACTGAAAAGGTATTTCATCAATAATTTTTAGTGCTATTTCAAAGGGATAGTTGTTTTTTATAAAAAGTGTGATTTTATTATTGTCACCATTCGATAATCGCTCAGCCATTTTTCGCTCAGCATGTATCGGTTTTTTTTTACTAAACAGTAGTACCCCGTTTAGCAGTGTTGCTGCAAAATAAAATAAAAGCGAAGCTTTTGCAATAATATAAAGCAATGGGAAAAAATGCCCGCTTACAAAAAGTAAAACAAGTAATGCACCCAGATAATAAAACCTGTCGGTTACATATATTCCTTTTATTGTTCTTACTATTGGTTTCAAAAGTTGTAGTTTAAGATAACGAAAGTAGGATTAATTTCTTTTTTCTTCAAACTTCGTTGATAAAATCAACTATAATACCCCTGATAAATACACAATGGTCATAATTCGTATAATTTGGTTTCAATTACTATTGGCGGATTGAGTATTTTTACCGAAATTAGTATGTTGACATTAAAACTGCTCTATGAGTATGAATATATCTGATATCATTAACAGAAAATCACCAGCCCAAAGTGTAAGTGAAAGTAACTCATTACCCTGGCACCGTAAAGATTTTAGCGAGCGGATTTTAAAAGAACACCTTTCGCAGGAACACGATATGGCCAGCAGGAACCTTGAGCTAATTAAAAAGCAGGTAGACTGGATTCATACAGTTGTGTTAAAAGAGAAAACTTCAAAAATACTTGATTTGTGCTGTGGCCCAGGGCTTTATGCCAACATGATGTCAAAATATGGTCACCGCTGTAGAGGAATTGATTTTTCTCCTTCGGCGATTGAATATGCCCACATTACAAAAATTGAGCTGATGCTTGATTGTGAATACTTGTTGTCGGATATCAGACATGTAGATTATGGTAAGGATTTTGATTTGGCCATGCTTTTATATGGCGAATTTAATACAAAAACTAAAGACGAAGCGTCAGGAATACTTAAAAATATAAATTCTTCGCTTAAAGAAGGAGGGCTTGCTCTTCTTGAACTTTTTAGCTATGATATCATTGAAGAACTAGGAGCCTTTCAACCCACATGGTCAAGCGAAATTGATAGCAGTTTTTCTGCCAAACCACACATTATTTTAAAAGACTATGAATGGGTGCATAACGATGCTTACTCTGTTTGCAGATATCACATTATCCATTCCGAGAACCAACAGGTTGAAGTTTTTACTGAAAGGCTACAAGCATATACCTATGGTCAATATGAAGAACTGATGGCGAAAAACGGGTTTAGCATAGTTAGCAAATTGCCTGCCCTGGCCAATGAAAAAGACAGTACCGGATTGAATCTGTTTGGCTTATTAGTGAAAAAAACTGCATAACTTTATTCAAGAACCAATTTTACATAACTTCCAAAGTTTTACTCTTTTATACAATCAATGGTAACATAAGGTACAGATAAGGTGAAAACTCCCTTTTGTTCTACTACTTTGTTAATTTGATTTTCTATCTTTTCGAATATATCTTTCTGATTTTCAGTAGGTATGATGTTTGTCCAGCTGTCCAGAAATGCTAGCGAAATTAAAAAATGGTTGAACATTGCTTTTCCATCAATAAATTGATAACTGAAGGTGTCATTTTTTACGGATAATACAGAAAAACCACTCTTTTGAAGTCTTTCTGTTAGTTCGCTCAATGGTTTTCTTTTTTCATAAATTTGTTTATCAACCTCATTAACATACTCCTGCAAGTTATTTTCAGTCAGCACTTTTTTATAAATGTCGTAAAACTCAATCATGGATTCCTGTTGGTTGACGGTAACAACAAATTGTGCCCCGGTTTTTGCCACCCTGCCACATTCATTTAGTGTTTGTTGCAAATCGGCAACATTATTAATCCCGTTGTTACTGATAATCAAATCAATTGAACCATCCTTTAGAGGCATATTTTCAGCAATACCTTCAATTAGTTCAATATTTGAAACACCGTATTGCTCAATTTTGGCTTTTGTTCTGTTTATTGCCGCCACCCACGGATCAATACCATAAACTTTAGAAGTATTGCCCAACCGCATGGCTACTTCAATAAGTGGAAAACCCAGGCCAAAACCTACATCAAGCGCCTTGATGTTTTTTTTAAGTTTTATTGTATTTAATAAAGAAAGTCCAAAAGGTGCTGACCATAAAGGGAGTTCATCAATAACTGATACAAGTGCTTCTTCATTTAGGTTGTAATGACTGTCAAGATAGTTTTTCATGAAAGTTTAAGGAATTTTATACATGTAAAGGACTCCTTTTTTTATCGTGGTATTTCAATTGCCTCAATTAAATGTTCAATTACTCTTCGGGTACTTACACCTTCCATTTCTTTTTCAGGAGTAAGAATTATGCGGTGATTTAAAACAGGATACACCAACTCTTTAATGTCTTCAGGTTTCACAAAGTCGCGGCCATTTAATGCTGCCATAGCTTTGCTGCCATTTAAAATTGCCAATGATGCCCGTGGCGAAGCTCCTAAAAACAGTGCATTGTTGTTCCTTGTTTTGTTAACAATTTCGGCAATGTATTTTATCAAATTAGGTTCTACGTGCACCTGTTGAATCAGTTTTTGATATTTTGCAATCATTTCTGGTGTCAGAATCTTTTGTACGTTGTCAAGTTCCGTTAATCCAGGGTTATTGTGGTGTTTTTCAATAATGTTTATTTCTTCTTCAACACTTGGGTAGCCAATTTCAATTTTAAAGATAAACCTGTCCAGTTGTGCTTCAGGCAATTTGTAAGTTCCTTCCTGTTCCACCGGATTTTGAGTGGCAAAAACGATAAATGGTTCGGCCATTATGTAAGTGGTGCCATCAACAGTAACCTGCAATTCTTCCATCAACTCAAACAAGGCAGCCTGGGTTTTGGCAGGGGCACGGTTTATTTCATCAATTAAAATAATGTTTGAAAACACTGGCCCGGGTTTAAACTCAAACTCCGAGTTTTTCATATTAAAAACCGAAGTACCTATAATATCCGAAGGCATTAAGTCTGGTGTAAACTGAATTCGTGAAAAATCGGTATCAATGGTTTTGGCTATTAGTTTAGCTGCTAAGGTTTTAGCAATTCCTGGTACTCCTTCTAAAAGCACATGTCCTTTGGCTAAAATGGCAATCATCATAAAATCTACCATTTTTTCCTGACCCACAATTATTTTAGAAATTTCTTCTCTTAATGTGTCTGCTGATGCCTTTAATTCTGAAAGGTCTATTCTGTTTTCAAAAACCGGGTTTTCCATTTACTTATGTTTAAAATCAACTTGTGCGTATATATTCGCGTGCTTTTTTACATTTATAAAAACAAACGTGATAAAATAGCGCTCGTGCTATGAGATTACGAATATCACAAATTTGATTTGATATTCCATACAATTGTTTGATAATTTTGTGCAGCTTGCTAAATTTTACCTGATGATTAACTTTTCTTAGTGCACCTTTTTATAATTTCTTGCTATTCTATTTTATTTTATCCATCAATAAAATCATTATTTAGCCGTAATACCCTGCCAATTTTTAATTAGTTTTAAGTAAAAATATGATGAAATCGTATTAAAGGGATATCAAACCTATGTAAATTGCAGAAAAAACTCTATTTCAGACCTAAAAACATACCTAAATTAAATAATTGGTGTCATTTTAATAGTTTTTTTAATATTTCATCGTTATTTTAAAAGTTTTTACGTAACATTGCAGTGAATTTAAAACAGTTATTTTATGTGTAGTATAGTTGGTGTGTTTGATATAAAATCAGATCTTCAGGAATTGCGCTCGCAAGCACTGGAAATGAGTAAGTTAGTCAGGCACAGAGGGCCAGATTGGTCTGGAATATTCTGTTCAGAGAATGCTATTTTAGCCCATGAGCGACTTTCAATTGTTGATCCTCAATCAGGAAAACAACCATTATTTAGTAAAGATAAAAAACACATTCTTGCCGTTAATGGCGAAATTTATAATTACAAAGAGCTTCGTGCACAAACTGAGGACGTGTATGAATATCAGACAAATTCGGATTGCGAAGTTATTTTGGGACTTTATAAGAAAAAGGGGGCAGATTTTATCGAAGATTTAAACGGAATTTTTGCATTTGCACTTTACGATTTGGAAAAAAATGTTTTTTTTATTGCCCGCGACCATATGGGAATTATTCCTTTGTACCAGGGAAGAGATGAGCATGGAAACTTTTTTGTCGCTTCTGAAATGAAAGCTTTGGAAAAATATTGCAACCATGTAGAAGAGTTTCTACCAGGACATTCTTATTACAGTGTAGATGGTGAGATGAAAAAATGGTATGTGCGCGACTGGATGGACTATGAAAATGTGAAAAATAATCCTACCAGCATCGAGGAGATTAAAGATGCCCTTGAAGCAGCAGTTCATCGTCAATTAATGTCGGATGTACCTTATGGTGTTCTATTGTCAGGAGGTTTGGATTCATCCATTACTTCTGCTTTGGCAAAAAAATATGCAGGAATGCGTGTTGAATCCGGCGATAAAGAAGAAGCTTGGTGGCCAACTTTGCACTCATTTGCTGTTGGGCTTGAAGGTGCACCTGATTTATCAAATGCTCGAAAAGTTGCCGATTACATTGGTTCAGTACATCACGAAATACATTACACCGTGCAGGAAGGCCTGGATGCCATCCGTGATGTAATTTATCATATCGAAACATACGACACTACAACTATTCGGGCAAGTACGCCTATGTATTTATTAGCCAGGGTTATAAAGTCAATGGGCATAAAAATGGTACTTTCAGGTGAAGGTGCCGACGAGCTGTTTGGAGGTTATCTTTATTTTCATAAAGCTCCAAACGCCAAAGAGTTTCATGAAGAAACGGTACGAAAACTCAGTAAATTGCATATGTATGATTGTTTAAGGGCAAACAAAACGCTTGCTGCATGGGGCGTTGAAGGCCGGGTGCCATTTCTCGACAAAGAATTTATTGATGTAGCCATGCGTATGAACCCTCAGGATAAAATGATTACCCCTGAAAGAATGGAAAAATGGGTAGTTCGTAAGGCATTTGAAGACAGTATTCCAGAAAGTGTTGCCTGGAGACAGAAAGAACAGTTTTCGGACGGAGTTGGTTACTCATGGATTGATTCTTTGAAGCTTTTAAGTGAGGAAACGGTAACCGATAAGCAAATGGAAAATGCAAAATACCGGTTTCCGCATAATACACCAAGGACAAAAGAAGAATATTTATACAGGAACATCTTTCATGAGCACTTTCCTTCACAATCTGCGGCCAAATGTGTTCCTTACGAGGCATCAATTGCTTGTAGCACCGCCAAGGCAATTGAGTGGGATGAAAGTTTTAAAAACAATGCCGATCCTTCAGGACGCGCTATGAGCAAGGTGCATGTAAAGGGATATGAATAGTGTTTGAGATAGTTAAATAGTTAAGGGCCGCTTTTCGCGGCTTTTTTTGTGGTACGATTAAGAAATTATTTAATAAATTAGTAGCTTCAGAATTTTAAAATAACTATTTATGCCAACATTTGAGGGAAACCTGCTAAAAATGAAAACGGAATTGGCAGATAAAGTTCAATACAAACTGCCTGTTGGAGAGGAGCTTGTTCCAATGAATGAACTTGTAGGACAATCTGTTCGACTTGATTACCAAAATCAGATAAACTGCCTTGCATGCAATGTTGTTACCCAAAAGTCATTTGGCCAGGGTTATTGCTACAAGTGCTTTATTTCAGTGCCCGAAACTTCGGAATGCATATTGAGACCGGAACTTTGCGAGGCGCATTTGGGAAAATCAAGGGATATGGCATGGTCAGAGAACCATTGCCTTACAGATCATTATGTGTACCTGGCTGTTTCAAGCGGGTTAAAAGTTGGTGTTACCAGGGCTACACAAATACCTACCCGCTGGATTGACCAGGGTGCCTGGAAAGCCATTAAACTGGCTATGACACCCAACCGGAATTTGGCAGGACAGATAGAAGTGGAACTGAAGAACTATTTAAGCGATAAAACGAGTTGGCAAAAAATGCTTAAAAATGAATTAGACGAAAGTGTTGATTTGGAAGAAGCCAAACAAAATGCGTGGGAGTATCTTGATCCTGAACTTCAGGAATACATAATTGATGACGATGAAATTACTGAAATCAACTACCCTGTACTATCTTACCCAAAAAAAGTAAAGAGCCTTAGTTTTGATAAGGTTGAAACTATTGAAGGAAAACTAACCGGCATTAAAGGACAATACCTGATTTTTGATGACCAAAATGTGGTAAACATCAGAAGGCATACTGGGTATAAAATTAAGGTAACATTCTGATATTCAGCAATTAATATGTAAGGTGTGAAGAAGGTCGCAATCATTGCCAATGCCAAACACAAAAGGGCTTTAAAGCTAAAAGAAGAATTGTCTGGTTTTCTTAAGGAGGGTTTTGAAATTACTGAAAAACGTACTGAAAGAGGTGGACATGCAACTGAATTGTGTTTTCAGGCGGTTAATGAGGGAGCTGACTACATAATAGCTGCCGGTGGAGATGGCACCATGAATGAAGTGGTTAATGGCGTGATGCAAGTACCTGCTGATAAACGAGATAAGGTGCTTGTAGGACTTTTTCCATTAGGCACGGGCAATGATTTTGCAAGAACTGCACAGTTGGCAAAATCGGCAGAAGGTTTGGCTGATTTAATCCAAAACAGGCAGTATCAAAAAATTGATGTTGGGCATGTTGAGTTTTTAGATGAGAATGATACTAAAAAAAGTCGGTACTTTAATAATATTGCAGAAATTGGGGTAGGAGCCAAGACGGTTGAAATAGTCAATAAAAGCAAAAAAACATTAGGCAGTACACTTACTTTTGTCTTAGGGGTTTTAAAAGCATTTATTGGTTACAAACAGCAAGAAATTAAAATAAATGCTGATAATTTTTTCTGGGAAGGTAAGATTGTAGCTATTTGTGTTGCAAACGGTCAATATTTTGGCAGTGGACTGGGTATTGCACCTGGAGCAAGCCTTAACGATGGTAAACTAAGCCTTGTAATAGTAGGGAGTCTTAAAATTGTTCATTTTTTATGGTATATGCCCAAGTTAAGGAAACTAAAAAAAATCAAGCATCCCCAAGTCAATTATCTTAAAATTGATGCATGTGAAGTAATCGGAAAACAGAAATATCCTTTAGAAATGGATGGTGAAAATGTAGGTTTTACTCCGTTTTCGGCAAAAGTTATCTCTAATGCTATCAATTTGTTAAAGCCTTGATTAACTGTTGGTTCTGAATAAAAGTTTAATTTTATCAGTAAAGCTTATCCTGCCCGATTTTGGTTTTAGTAAACCCGCAGCAAAGGACGATTTTCTGGAATAATCAATATTTACTTCAATAACAACAGCTATCCTTTCTGCTACTTTTTCAATGGCTTTGGTTAAAACTCCGCTAATGTCAATATCTGATTTAATGCTCATGTACTCTGCCCTTAGTCCTTTTGCATAATTTTCTATGTCAATGGCTCCTGTTACCTGGAAAGTAATGCCAGGATTAGTGGTTTTTTGATCTTCAACAATTTGTTTTGATTTAACATCCCTGAAAACAAAAACGATCAATCCTATTTTATTTTTATATGCACTAACTAATTCATTACCACACATTAATAAACCACCATCGCTCACAATTGCAACCACCATTTTTTGCCTGTTTAAAAGCTTTGCCCCAATAGCAGCAGGAATGCCGTAGCCCATGGCGCTATAATCAGTTGGGCAAATAAAATAACCATTGCCATGAACCGGGAAAAGTTCAGCAGTCAGCAACATATGGTTGCCATCATCAGCAACCATAATCACATCATCAGGCAAACTATTTCGGAGTGCATTGTAGAAAAATCCAGGTGTGACCATTGATTCTCCGGGTTTTGTAAACCATGTTTTTTTATAGTCCTCTTTATCTTTTTTTATCTGTGCTGCCAGTTCATTAATTTTTTTAACGGGAGCCAATTCAACTTCTTGTAACTTTTCAAGTAACTTGCTTAAAACAAGCTTTGCATCCCCTTCGAGCGTTACTTTTGCACGATAGTTTTTACTAAATACTTCAGGGTTAATATCTACATGGATAAGTGCATCTGGAACATCCAACTGATAATTTCCCGTAGCCAGTTCCGAAAACTTAACACCAACAGCCAGTAAACAGTCGCAATTTTTAAATGCATTTTGGGCAGCAGGCGAAGCATTGGCACCAAAGCCCACACCAGTATGCAAAGGGTTATTTGCAGGAAATACACTAACTCCTTGAATAGTTGTACAAACAGGGGCTACCAGTAATTTAGAGAGAAGTTCAATTTCTTTCAATGCATTTTTAGCACCCCAACCAACATAAATTCCAGGGGTAACAGCGCCTGAAAGCATATCAATTGCTTTGCTGAGATTTTCTATATTGTTAGCTCTCTCAGCATTCAAGGTTGTTCCATTTGTATTGCCGTTTTCTTTTTTTGTAAACGGATCTTCAGCAGGGGCTTTTTCATAAGGTTGTAAAGTGACTGTTTCTTGCATCAACTGTGTTTTTATGGGGACTTCAATAAAAACAGGCCCAGGTTCACCACTTATTGCCAAATTATAGGCCTCGTAAACAGTTGAGATAACTTTTGCAGGTTCATCAAGCAAATAATAACCTTTTACAACGCCATTTGTAACCCTTTCCATATCAAGTTGATGCATTTGAAAGCTTTTGCCTGCATCGCGGTTAATGCCTCCTGAAATTATCAATAGCGGAATCCCATCAATATATGCCCCACTTATTGCACTCATGGCATGTGTTAGTCCTGCGCCAGGAACTATCACCATGGTGCCAATACTATCTGCTGTTCTTGAAACAGCATCGGCCATATAACCAGCTGATAATTCGTGGGTTACAATAAGGGGCTCAATGAGTCTGGAGTTACTAAGCTGGTTATATATTTCGGTATTGTGAACCCCGGGAATACCAAAAGTTTTACTTACCCCAATTTGTTCCAGTGCATATATTAATAATGAAGCTCCGCTTTTTCTCATTTGTTCTGTTTATTTCCAATAAAATTAATAAAAATAAAATTGAAACCGGAAGATTTCTGACCATTATTGCAAGCATGCTAAAACAAAATGGCCCCATGAAATATCATGAGGCCGAAAGTGCTGAAACTTGCTAAGTTTTTATATATTAAAGCTGAAATGGCATTCCCTGGTAAAAGTTCAGGATATTTATCCTGAAAATAAACTCAAATTTAGCCTGCACCATATCCGATTGCGATTTTGTCAGCTGATTTTTTGCTGTGTTGTAATCAACTGAGTTAACCAACCCTAAATCAAATTTTTGCTGTGTGTACGAAAATGATTCTTCCTGAGCCTCAACCGCTTTTTTGCTGGCGTTGTATTTTGCAAGAGAAGCTTCGGCAGAGTTACGGGCAGTTTGAATGTCTTTATATAACTGATTTTTAGCTAATTCTAGTTCGTATTTTGAGTTTTCAACTTGAAGTTTAGATTGTGTAATACTGTTTTTAGTGGTGAAATTATTAAAGAGCGGGATTCTTACACCTAATGTTACTGTCAGGCTTTTGTTGTCGCTAAACTGATCACCAATAGTAAACGGAGGATCATAAATACTTGCATAATAAGTTCCGTATGATGCAGATAAATAAACTTGCGGGCTAAGCATTCCTTTGGAAATTAACAAACTTTTTTCCGAACTTTGCAACCTAAGTTCTTGCTTTTTAATCATTGGTAATCCTTGAGAATCTTCAAAAATATTGCTCACAGGTTCAATCATAGTTTCTTGGGAAGGATCCTCCAGCCTGGGAACTAATATTTCAAACCCTCCGACAGTATCTAATTCGAGTAATTGTGTTAAATTGAGATAAGACGTTTTAAGGTTGTTTTCTGCATTAATTCTATTCACCTCTTCCTGAGCTAGTTGTGCCTGAATTTCCAAAAGGTTGCCCTTGGCTAAACTTCCCGCCTCAACCAGTATTTTTGTTCTTCGTTCTTGCCCTTTGGTAATTTCAAGCTGATTATTAGCTACTTCCAGTAATTCTTTATCAAACAATATTTGCAAATAAGCTGTTGCTACCTGTAACGTAATATTGTACTTCATATCCTCCAGTTCTTCAAGATCTGCGCGTAAAGAATAGTCATTTTTTTTGATCGTATTATGTTGCTGCAAACCATTAAACAACGTTACAGACCCACTAATGGATGCATTTGCTCTTCTAAAGTTTGTACTCACTTTATCTCCAGTTGATGGATCAAAACCACTAAATTCCCAAGAATAGGCAGCATCAGCATTAACATCAGGCAACAACCCAGCCTTTGATTGCTGCAAAGTAGACTTACTCGACTTTGTTTGTAAAGTCATTTGTTTCACCTGAATGTTGTTTTCAATGGCGTAATCAATGCATTGCTGAAGGCTCCACTGAGTAGTATCTATACCTGTCACCAAAGTAGTATCCTGTGCAGAAATTTTTATTTGTACAAAAAATAAAAATGCAAAAGCAAAAAGTAGGTTCAATGTTTTCATAAATAAACGATTATAATTACATGTTAAATTTAATTATTGTTGTTTTGGTCAACAAAATATAAAAGAATCCAAGTATAACTATGTAATATATTAAAGGTAATCTATTCTGAAATGGTTAAATATTTTTCAAATATATAAATAAGAACCTAAAGTGCTTATGTTTTGGAATAAATTTTAATCTTTTAGTAAAGTTTTCTTAAACAAATCAAAAATACGGTTGTATTCATCTGTCCAACTACTTGGCTCAACAAAACCATGGCGCTCAACAGGATAAATGGCAACGTCCCAGTTTTTTTTGCCTAATTCAATCAACCGCTGCGAAAGCCTCACAACATCTTGGAAATGAACATTATCATCAATCATCCCGTGCAACATCAACAAATGACCTTTTAAACCTTCGGCATAGTAAATTGGGGAACTTCTTCTGTATGCCAAACTATCTGTTGCAGGTGTGTTTAGTATATTTGCTGTGTAGCCATGGTTATAATGTGCCCAATCGGTCACTGAACGAATGGCTGCCCCTGCTTTAAATGTGTCGGCAGCTTTAAACATGGCCATAATGGTAATAAAACCACCATAAGATCCTCCATAAATCCCAACTTTTTCAGGGTCAATACCATGGTTTTTAATAAGGTATTTTGCTCCATCCACCTGATCGGATAAATCTTTGCCTCCCATATGTCGATATACAGCTGTGCGCCAGTCGCGACCATAACCAGCACTGCCACGGTAATCAATGTCGAGAACAGTAAAGCCATTGTCTACCAGTATGTTATTAAACATGTACTCGCGATAGTAAACACTCCACCATTTATGGGCGTTCTGCAAATAACCGGCACCATGAACAAAAATCACAGCAGCCTTGTTATTCTCATCTGCTGCTGGTTTATAGAGCCTGGCATGAACACTCTTACCATCTTCTGCTTTAAAAGTAATGTTTTCGGGCACACGCCACTCATACTCTTTGAATTCATCGGTTAAAGAATTGGTAATCTGAACCGCTTTTTCTTCATTTCCTGTTGCAATTGGGTTGTTTTTGATGTAAAGTTCCCAGGGTTTATTTGAAAATGAGTGCTTAATTGCCATTTTTGATTCATCTGGCGATAAAAATACATGATTGGCACCGGTCATTTCGGTCAGTTTTTGAGCCTTTCCTCCTTTTAAAGGCATTCTGTAAAAATGTACTTCGCCAGGATGTACCTCATTGGATGAAAAATACCAAAACTTTTTGTCATTTGATAGATGTGGATTAAAAATCTCAAAGTTCCCTTTTGTTAGCGCCTTTTTCTTGCCAGTTTTAGTATTTAAAACATATAAGTGCGAATAACCTGTTTCTTCTGATTGGAACCAAATACTCTCATTGTCAGGCATCCAGCCCATGGCTGTTCTGTAGTTTGAAAAATAGCCAATACCAGGTCCATCTATCCAAGCCTCATCGTGCTGCCGGTCAAGTGTTTCCAGTTTGCCAGTTTTAATATCAAGCAGAGCAATCCAGCGGTCTTTGTTATCGTTGGCCCTCATTTCAATAAAAGCTTTTGTTCCGGTAGCATTCCAGATCGGTTCGTTAATATATCCTACCCGGTTTTTGTTTTCATATATTTTGTCAGGATAATCTTTTGTGTATTTAGGAACATCATTTATTCCATCCAAAGTTGAAAAATCAACCTTGTAAGTTTTTCTTTGCCTAATATCATAAATATACATTTCAAACTTTGAAGGTTTACTACCCACTTTAGCCCTTGCGTTAATGTCTTCTGTATAGCCCGATTTTGTGACATAGTTTGGAACATTAGTTCTTTTAGAACGCTCCCTTTTATATAAAATGTAGCTAACATAGTTTCCATCAGGACTCATTTGGGCTTCCATTAAATTCATCCCCTTTAATGGTATTTCAAGCGGCCTGTTAAGTTTGTTTTTTTCTGCATTGGTTTTAGAAAGCTTTGCTTTATCGTCTCTTTGTTTAATTACTTCAAAAAGCGAAAGTTGGTCGTTTTGCAGCCATTTGTCTTTTTTGTTCAAATAAGCAGACTTGTCGTTTTTAGAAACAAAATTGGTGACCTGTTCTAATTGCCCATTGATTATTTGCCAGGTATAGAGGTTCTCATTTTTTCTAAAAGCTATTTTAGTTCCAAAATCAGTATAGTGTGGCGAAGATTCTCTTTCTAAGGTATTTGTAACTTGAAAAGTTTTCCCATTACTTAGATCAAATAAATAAAGATCCCCATGTTTTTGATACAAAGCTGTTTTTTTGTCAGTCGAATAAACAAGGTACTTCGATGGCAAGCTCCATTCGGTATCAAAATTAACTTTTGCAAGTTGTTTTTCAGATAATTCATATTGATATAACGAATCACTTATGGCTTTTTCAGGATTCCATTCAAAGTAGAGTTTTTTATTATCAAATGACCAGAAAGGATCACCAGGAAGATTTCCAACAAAATTAGCACCCTGCATAATTTCATTTATTTTAAGTGCCGGTTTATTTAGTTTTTGAGCAGATAGTTGTATGTAAGATATTGAAATAGAGATTATTAACAAGTGTTTAAAGATGCTTGTTTTATGCATAATAAATGGTTTTTTTGTATGTGTGATTTTAATTATCGCGTTAAGTTAAAATAATATGATTATTATTGCAAAACCATTAAAGACTAGAATAGAAAAAACAGGTGTGAATTTTTAAAAAACAGTATCCATGTGCTTAATTGAAAGGATGAGGATTTGCTTGTGAAAAAGTTATACCATCAAGAAACAGCAGCCAAACCGAATGAAAAGATATACATTAATTTATATTAGTGCCATAGTAGTACTCATTGGCTACTTTGTTTCAATGCTTTCCCCGGTTTTGTATACTGGTAAATCAAAAATAAACCCTCAGAAAACTCAACAAATACTTATTACAGGCCATCGTGGAGCAGCGGGTTTAGCCCCTGAAAACACGCTACTGTCAATAAAAAAGGCCCTGGATTTAAAAGTTGATAGGATAGAAGTGGACGTGCGGCAAACCAAGGACTATGTTGTGGTTTGCATGCATGATGAAACAGTGAGTCGAACAACTAGCGGCAAGGGGGCCGTATGTGAATATCGTTATTCCAGTTTGATGAAGTTGGATGCCGGGATAAAATTTTCCAGAAAATATAGTGGAGAAAAAATACCTTCGCTTGAGGAAGTTATTCGGCAAGTAAAAGGCAAATCAAAACTAATAATTGAAATAAAAGATGGTAACGAACTTTACCCGGGAATTGAAGAGAGAGTAGTTAACCTTATAAATAAATACAACGCAAAAGGTTGGGCATTTGTTCATTCTTTTAACGACAGTGTTTTGGTAAGAATTAATAAAATTGATGAAAAAATAGTCTTGCACAAGCTCTTAATCGCCGATTTTCCTTTATTTTATCTTATTTACGATGGCAATTTCAGGGTAACCAACCTTGAATTTTACAATTTTGTGGATGAGTTTAGCTGTTATTATCCTTTCACCACTAAAAGATTAATAAAAAAAGTACATGACTTGGGAAAAAAGATAAATGTTTGGACAGTAAATGATAGTATAGCGATAAATCGTCTCATAAATTTGGGCGTTGATGGAATAATAACAGATTATCCTAACTTTGTAAACTAAATTTGCACTGTGAACAAGCTGGATTGAAATAATTAAATTGAACTTTTTTACAAGTTTAAATTGATAAATAGCGAATGAAATTGAGTTTGAATATGTTTAAGTTTTTATTGGTAATTGCATTTTCGCAAGTAATTATCAATGTACTAGCACACGAAAAACTCGATAGCTTGCAAAAGGAACTTGTAAAAGAAACAGATGACAGTTCGCGATTGGTAATCCTTAACAAAATTGCTTGGGAATTGAGGGTTTCAAATCCTACTAAATCAGTTCAGTTGCTGGATTCTATTGTCAAATTGGCCCGGCAAAAAAAACTTCCAACATGTTTGGCTAATGCATATAACCATTTAGGAATTATTTATGCAAATACTGGCGATTACGATGGTGCAATTGACTGGATTTTAAAGGGGCATAATATTTCGCATGAAATCAGTGACAGCATAGGGATTGCAAACGCCCTAAATAACATAGGAGTAGTTTATTGGCACCGCAACCTTCTTGATAAAGCACTGGAATACATTAACCTTTCTATGCAAATTCATCAAAGAGCCAACAGATTTGAATATGTAGGCATTGCTTTTAACAATATAGGCACCATAATGAAGCAAAAAGGTGAATTTAAGGATGCAATAACCTTTTTTAAACAGTCCATTGCAATTGTTGATAGCCTCAAAGATAACATTGTGGGGGTTAAAGCCCGATTAAACCTTGCTGAAGTGTATCTTAAAACTGGTAAGGAGGAAAAGGCATTAAACAGGTTAAACCAAGCAGAGAAATTGTGTGTAAAATACAATAACCAATTTGATTTAAGCGAATATTATTTAATTAAAGGAAATTACTTTGAACTGACAAAAAATATCGATGCCGCCTTAGTTGCCTATGCTAGCTCATTAAGCCTTTCTGAATCAATACTTAATGTAAGTGTTGAAAAAGAAGCCTTACATAGTTTAGGGAAATTGTATCACACTAAAAAAGAGTTTGAAAAAGCTTTTTTGTTTATTGAAAAATACCATAATTTAAAAGATAGCTTAGCTAATGCGCAAGCTTATGTTTTGCTTTCAAAAATTGATGCACAAGATAAGTTTGATGAAAGACTAACTAAACAAAACAGGATAAGTGCATATAAAGAAAAAAAGCAAAAAGCTGAAATAAATTACCAGAAAAAGGTTCGTAATTTTTTGATTATCAGTCTATTTTTTCTTTTTGTTCTTGGAGGATTGTCCATCCTTATCTACCGGCAAAAGCTTAAAAACGCAAAAATTCTGGCAAGCCAGCGCCAGGAAATTTTAATGAAAAATGAAATCCTTCGTGAGCAGATGGAGCAAGACAAAGTGAAGTCTGAATTGATTGAAATAATGAACGAAGAGAATGAAATTTTATCATTAGTGGCAAAAGAAACCGACAATACTGTATTCATTCTTAAACCCGATGGCAAGATTGAATGGATAAATGAAGCTTTTCAACGTTTATCGGGGTATTCACCCGAAGAATTTAAGCGAAACAGGGGAATTAATATTTTCGATGCCAGCTCAAGCGAATCCATTCAGCAAAATTTTAAAAAATGTCTTGAAAGTAAAAAACCGGTCGCTTATGTATCAAAAACTGAAACAAAACAAAAGAAGACAGTATGGATACATACTACCCTCACCCCGGTAATAAATGAAGAAGGTGAAGTGGCCAGGTTAATAGCCATTGATGCAGATATTACCAAAATTAAAGAAGCCGAAGAGCAAATAGCCCTAAAAAATAAGGAAATCACCTGGAGCTTGCAATATGCCCGTAAGATCCAAAAGGCACTTTTGCCGTTAAATATTTATATGGAATCCATTTTTCCGCAACATTTTGTTATTAACCTCCCACAAAATATTGTTAGTGGGGATTTTTTCTGGGCTGCACATAAAAATGACAGGAGAATGGCAGTAGTTGCCGACAGCACAGGACATGGTGTTCCGGGGGCGTTCATGAGTGTTTTAGGAATTAGCGCAATTCAGGAAATTGTGGCAAATATGGAAATTTTAGAGCCTGCCAAAATACTGGAAAAATTACGTGACAAAATCGTATATCTGCTTAATTATCAATGGGATGAGTCCAGTACTATTGAGAGTCTGGATATTGCAATCTGCGTTATTGATGATAAACACCTTATATTGAACTATGCAGGCTCAAACAACCCTGCTTTTGTTTTAAGGGATGATGTTTTAATTGAAATGAAGCCTGATAAATATTTTATTTGGGATATTAAAACAAGCAAGAAAAACTATACGCTAAAAACCTTTCAGTTAGCGCCCGAGGATAGAATATATATGTTTACTGATGGGTTTAGTGATCAGTTTGGTGGTGAGCAGGATAAGAAATTTTCAAGGCGTCGGCTAAAAAAACTACTGATTGACATTTACACCTTACCACTTGAAACTCAAAAAGACCTGCTTAAAATGGAGTTGAAAAACTGGCAGGGCAGCAACGAACAAATTGACGATATAATGGTTTTGGCTTTTGAGGTGTAATCAACAAAAAGTATTGTATTGGATATAATCAACCCCTAATTAAATTGAGTGTAACTTGTAATTAGCTATAAATCAGGCGGACACGTTGGTTTCTAAACTCATTCTAAAAAGCCCATCCAAATTATTTATTATAATCTATAATTTTCTTGGTATGACAAGTGTAAGAATTAGACCAAGATTTAAACTTTCAACGGGTTATTCGCCTGAAGATTTTGTATTGAAAATAAAAAGCCACCTTGAGGAAGGAAAAACTAATTGTTACGCCGAATCTCTTTTGAAAAATTTTATTGTTTTAAAAATACAGAAGGAAGCACAGCACTTTTGGTCTCCACAACTTACACTTTCAATTGAAAAGTTTAAGGAAGGTAGTTTTGTTAGAGGACTGTACACTCCTAAACCCACAATCTGGTCTATGTTTGTGTTTTTTTACACTGGAATAGGAGTTTGTATATTATTTGGCGGACTTTATGGCCTTTCACGGCTTAGTTTAAACCTTGAGGCGCCTATTTTATGGGGCGTTCCTGCATTGCTTGCACTGGCCTTGTTACTATATATTATTGCTCAAATAGGGCAGAAATTAGGGGCGCAACAAATGTTTGATCTTCATCACTTTATTGAGGAGGCAATTGATAAAAAAGTCAGGATTTATTGAAAGAGCTGGAAAAGATCTCAAAATAATGTTTCTTAATTACTAGAATTTATTGGTTAAATGGCTTATTTTTAGATGAAAAAGATCTCTTGTTCTTTCATAACCGTGTGAGATCGGCGTTGCCTAAGTTGTTTCGTTTTTTGATCAACCGTAACGAAGTGGGGCTTATGAGTGATAGCGAATAACTGAAAAATGCAAAGCCCTGCAACTTGAGCAATTTCTAAATCTATATGTAAAGTTATAAACCCCCAGAAATATTGCTTGAGCCAATGTCGATCAATTTTAAAAAATATAGAGGTGTTAAAGAAGCCACCCAAATAATTCTGGATGGCTTAGTAAATTGAGCTGGAAAGCATAGTCCTACAATCCTTTAGCCATTTTTTCTGCTTAAAAACACATTGTAATATGTCTTCTTACCCCTCTTATTGCTATAAACTCCAGAAAGAACAATGCCTGAATCATCTGCATGAATTACAGTATATTCAGTGACCTTATGCACCGAAGTAATATCAATTTTTAGTTTAAGAAAATTATTTTCTGAATAAAAATTCCCTTTTCTTATGTTCATCGATTGGGGGCTATGTGTCATTTGTTGCATTTCATACGCATTAGTTCTCAACTGATAAACTAAAATAACGGAATAGGCACCATCTTTAATCGCATCAGGTTTCACTTTCTGGGTAGTAAAAGCAATTCCTGATAGCGTTACTCCAGGTGTTTTCGAGGAACTATATTCACCACCAAACACTGCTTCCTCTGTATTTTGGCTGGCAATGTAGGTCACATTTCCACCAAGCATTGCAGTAGCCATTTTAAGTTTGTTATGCGCCCTGTCCTGAAGTTTTGAAAGGCTCGACAAGGTTGTTAACCCCTTTGCTTTTGTTCCAACATTGTCAATTTTTGCAAGCCCGTTCACTTCCGATTCAAAGTTGGCAATCTGAACATTTTTCCAGTCCAGGCAACTTTTTACTTCATTAAGGTTTAATACAGGGGCAAACTCCTGCACTCGTCCTGATTTAAAGTGAATTTTAGAAATTGAGTTTTTAGCAATAGTAGTAGCGAAAGTTTCACCCGGATAGATGTATTTAACCGAATTCTCTTCAATTGCTGCTACTTCCACATTTAAAACTTCTCCATCAAGTTTAAAAATAGTATCTGTTTGGGCAATAGTTGCAATTGTAATGCTTAAACAAATGAGTAGGAATAAATGTTTCATTTTGGTAAAATTTTTAGTTTATGGTTTATTTGAATTATCAATTATATGACAATCCAGAAAACCTAATTCCCCTATTACCAAAAGTATTTTAAGAAATGTTAACCAATTAGCCTGATACCTGTACCTCAAGCCCCTCTTTTTCCAACCTCTCTTTAATTTGGTTCAATTCTTCAATAGGTACTTTTACCAAATCTGGTGATGGAGTATCACGGGCTATGGTATAAATCATTACCTGCTTGGGTTTAATCTCATGCAATGCTTTTATCCAGGCCGAAAGCTCTTTTTCTGTGGTATTGTCAACAATTTTCCCATTGTAGGTGCCACGTACAAACATGGTTTGGATAATTAAATTACCATTGAAACTTTTGAGCTGCTCAATGACTTTATCGACTTTAAATTTACCTAAGGGCAGGTTGAATAACTCAATAGTTTCTTCAAATACTGAGTCGAGTTTAAGTATGTTGTCTTTAATTTTTTTAAGGGCACGAACCACGCTTTCTTTATGGAGTAAGGTGGCATTTGACAAAACTGCAATTCGAGCTTTTGGAAAATATTTATCACGCAACCGGATGGTGTCATCGATAATTCCTTCAAAATCAGGGTGCATGGTTGGCTCTCCATTTCCTGCATAGGTGATAACATCCAGAGGCATTTCTTTTTTGAGCATTTCCCGTAAAGTTTCCTCCAGTTTTTCAGCTACTATTTGCCTGGGATGCCAGGATACCTTCATTTCTTTTTTGCCAGGCGTCCAACCACATTCGCAGTAAATACAATTAAAATTGCAAAGTTTGGAGTCTGTTGGTAACAAATTGATACCCAGTGATATGCCTAACCTTCGGCTCTTTACCGGACCAAATATTATTTTATCAAAAAGAAAAGTTGCCATTTGTCGATTGGATGTGAAATTTGAGCACTTAAATTTTTATCTTATCATCGTTATGAAATTGCGGAAAATCAGGCTGCAAATTTATAAAAAAAGTAGCACTGGCCTAACTACTTTGTTAAAGAGCAAATAAAAAAGCCCCGCAAAGCTGCGAGGCAGAATTAATATACAAAAATACAAATTAGTCTATTCACTTACTTCAACAACCACTTCGTCGCTTTGCCACAAGCCGTGCTTTGTGCAATATGCATGGGCTGTTAATTTCATTTTTCTGGTTGGAACAATATAAAAATCAACTTCTAGCTGACTTGGGGCGCTTCCCAATGCTCCTGCATTCATTGATGTTTGTGCCAGTTGTGTTTCACCATTCCATAGTTGCACCCAGGCAATATAGTGGTCAAAATCATCCGGATGCATGTATTCATCACCAACTTTTACTTTTACTTTAAATTTTTCACCTTTTTTTGCTGTAGCTTCACAGTGAACAAATGCAGAGTGTCTGTCAATGTAATCTTTTTTTGCTTCCTTATCGATTTCAGAAATGTCTTGATACCTGTTAATTTTCATGACTTTTAGGATTTAATTAAAACTTTATTAAAGATAATAATATCTTTTTATACGCTACAAAGAAAATGGATTTTTTTTTAAATAGCAAAAGCTAAAGGCTAAAATATTTTATCACATAGATTTTTTCATTGCAACCTATCAAATTTAATAAAAAACCTCTATAAATTACCTGAAATTTTTGCAGTTTTTGCATAAAAATCCATAATTAATGCGAATTAAGGGTCAAATTACCCTCGGCTTTAGCCGGGGCGATAAATGCCTCAATTCTGTGGGCTTAGCCCAATATGTTTCGGCTAAAGCCAATTGCATTTTTCATGTTGTCCACCGGCTTTAGCCGGTGGCTATTGAAAAAAGTCTAACTCTTAATTCGCATAATTAAGAAATCGTGAGTATTTTCTATATTTGAAAAAAAATCATTGAATTATGACTAGGTATATTCTTGCTGCATTGTTTTCTCTCTTTTTTATTAATTTGACAACTGCTCAAATATCTGATGACTTTGAGGATGGTAATTTGGATGGTTGGGGCAATACTACAGATTGGATGAATTCTGATATTGAGCCAATTAGCGGATCACGCTCATTAAAACATGGATTAAGTGGTGTTGCGGCTAATAGTTACATATACAGGGATTTATCAAGCATTAGCCTAAATGCTAAAAGTGTTACATGGCAATTTAATTTAAAGAATGGGGCATGGGATCCTTCCGGTACCAGTAAGTTTTGGTTTTATTTGTTAGCCAACGAAAGCGATTTAAATAGTTTAACAGTTGATGGCTACGCAGTAGGAATTGATTTTGTTGGCACTGATGATCTTTTAAAGATTTGGAAAGTGACCGATGGGGTAGCAATTGAACCTGCAATTGTTGAATCAAGCTTTAATTGGAATACATCTGATTTGTTAGGTGTTTCTGTTACCAGAACACCAGCTGGCTTGTGGTCATTAAAATATCAGGAAAATGGAGGTTTCGACAATTTGATAAATGGTGGTGAAGCGAATAACACAGATTACACTTTTACAGACTATTGTGGCCTTGTTTTTAACCTTACTAATGCATCAAGGGCTGGGCAATTATGGCTGGATGATCTTACTATTGATTATGATAACGAAGCCCCTATGGTTTTGTCGGTCAACGTATTAAATGGCAATACCTTAACTATTCACTTTTCAGAACAGCTGGATGAAACCATTGCAGAAACGGTAGGCAATTATTCCGTGGCAGGTTTTGGACAACCAGCTACTGCAAATTTAAATATGGATGGAACTAGTATTGAGTTGGTTTTTGCAACCGATTTTGTCGAAAACCAAAACTATTCATTAACAATCTCAAATATTGAAGATATCAGCAACAATATAATGACTGAAACAATTGAAGGGTTTGTGTATGAACCATTAAAAGTTGAAGAAATTTATGTGCTAAGTAAAAATGAGCTGATAGTTGAATTTTCAAACGCTTTGGAGCAAATAAGTGCTGAATCTGCTGGTAATTACATAGTTAATAATGGTATTGGTAATCCTTTTACAGCGGTTTTGGTTGAAGATACTTTGGTTCGATTAACATTTACGGATTTTTCTAACAACTCTGATTATTCTATCAACATTGCTAATGTTGATGATGCTTTTGGGACTACAATTGCTACTTCCAACAATGACTTTTTCTTTCATCAAGTTAAGGCCTATGATATTGTAATAACCGAATTAATGCCAGATCCCAGCCCAACCGTTGGTTTGCCAGAATACGAATACCTTGAAATTTTCAATCGCACCAACTACGATTTATGTTTGTATAACTGGAAAACGAAAATTGGAACAACGGAAAAACCGTTTCCTCTAAAAAAAATAGTTGCAAACTCCTATATGATTATCTGCTCACCTGATGCAGAAGCGGCACTCGGATTGTTTGGGGAAACCATTGCAGTTTTAAGCAATTCTGATTTAACAAATGCAGGCAAAGAAGTGGCAATTATTAGTAATGAGGAAATTTTAATTGATTCAATTAATTATTTAGCCAATTGGTATCAGGATGATGACAAAAATGATGGTGGCTGGTCATTGGAGCGAATTGATCCGGATAACTTTTGTGGTAAATTGAGTAACTGGAGAGCATCAGTTGCATTAGACGGAGGTACGCCTGGGACCCTCAATTCTATTGATGCCGAAAATATAGACACTGAGGCACCAGTTCTTCTTCAAATCAGCCCTGTTTCTTCAACTGAGGTGCAATTACGCTTTAACGAAGAGTTGGATGAAACAAATCTTGGTAATATCAATAACTATTTGCTAAATGGAAGCACTAATCCTCAATATATTGATTTAATTGATAATGGAACTGGTGCTGTTGTGGTCGTTTTTGAGAACGAATTTTCAGAAGCTATACATGATTTCAGAATATCAAATATAGCTGATGTTTGCGGAAACGGTATTACTCAATTTGATACAAGTTTTACCTACTATCCTGGTAATGAGTTTGATGTAGTGATAAATGAATTGATGGTTGATGTTACACCAACCCCGAATGTTTTACCTGCATCTAAATACATTGAGCTTTACAATCGCTCCAACTTTCCAATTAATTTAAAAAACTGGTCAATTCAGATTGGTGACAATAGCCCAGTATATTTTGATGATTACAATTTAGCAGCAAATGACTATTTAATTATTTGCGCAGAGGCAGAACTTGTTACTTTTGATACTTACGGCAATATCATTGGGATTCTTTCAGAGAGTCAATTATCAATAACTGGTAATACAATATCGCTAATTAGCTCAAATGGAGAATTAATTGATTACATTAAATATTCAAACAGTTGGTATGGCGTTGAAGATAAAAGTAACGGTGGCTGGTCACTCGAGCGAATAGATGCCGAAAATTTTTGCGGAAATGAAAGAAACTGGAAAGCCTCAGAGGATTACAAGGGTGGTACACCAGGTCAGGCAAATTCTGTAAAGGCTGAAAATCCCGACACAACCCCACTTACACTTATCAACGTAAACGTTTTATCATCCAATAAGCTGTTGCTTGGCTTTGCTAAAGAATTGACAGGATTAACTGCTTTAAATACAGTGAATTACCAGCTTGATGATAGCAGCAACCTTGTTCAATTTGTCCAATTTACTGATACTTCCAAAAGGGCAGTAATTCTACAATTTGAAGGCAATTTTACCGATGCACAGGAACAAGAGATTCAGATTGGCCAGCTGCAGGATTTTTGTGGAAAAACCATCAATGATACTACCGCAACCTTCACATACTTCTTAATTTCAGCAACTAACGCTTATGCTGATGCCGAAAAATTTGTCAGGGTAGTATTTTCTGAAGAAGTTGAAATTGTTTCTGCTCAAACTACTTCAAATTATCAGGTTAGTGATGGAATTGGCTCTCCAATGGTTGCATACAAACATTCCGAGAGGAAAAATGAAGTTTTTCTTGAACTTCCTGACGAATTTGTAAGTGGTAATAGTTACACGCTAAACATTGAAAATGTGACTGATTTAAACGGGAACGCAATGAAACCTATTGGATTAACTTTTACCTATTTTGTTCCATCAAAAAATGATGTAGTGATTAACGAGGTGCTGTTCAATCCAAGGACTGGAGGTTACGATTTTGTAGAGTTATACAATACAGCTGCAATGGCGGTTGACTTAAACGAACTAAGCCTGGCAAGAAGAAATGATGAAGGTGAGCTGGGATCAATAAAGCAATTATCAGAATTCAATAAAATGTTTGAGCCCGGAATATTTTTAGCAGTCAGCGCCGATACAGCTAAAACAAAACTGGATTATCCCGCTGCTTCTTACGAAAGGTTTTTGCAAATCCCGGTATTACCTGCTTATAATGATGATGAAGGAACAGTCGTTTTACTTTATGGTGATTCAATTATTGATGAATTTAGCTACAATGAAAACATGCACTTTGGCTTAATTACCGATGGGGAAGGAGTTTCGTTGGAAAGAATTGATCCACTAAAACCAGGTGCTGATGAAGACAACTGGCATTCAGCCGCTGAAACTGTTGGTTTTGGTACTCCGGCCAATCAGAATTCACAATTCAGGCAGCTCTCCGAAGGAATTGACAATGACATAAAAATTGAACCAGAAACATTTTCACCCGATAACGATGGCTATGACGATGTTGTGTTTATCAGATACAAATTTAAGGAACCTGGCTACGTTGCAAATGTGAGTGTTTACGATGGTAAAGGACGGTTGGTTAAACGAATTGCTAACAACGAATTGCTTGCCACCGAAGGTGAATTTAGCTGGGATGGATTGTACACTAACCAAACAAAAGCCCGTATTGGTATTTACATTATTTATTTTGAGGTATTTAACCTGAAAGGAGAAGTGGAGAAAACGAAGAAAGTTTGTGTGTTGGCGGGGAGGTTAGATTAAGGATTGATTATCCAAACAAAATAGTTATTTCAATTATGACTAAAAATTACTTAGATGATAATGAGCAGGTCTAAAAAAAATACCATATATTTGCATATAAGCTCTTAATTATCATGATAAATCAAAGTGTAACTTTGATTTATCATGATAATACTAAGTTTTACTTTAGATTATCATAACAAGATAAGAATATGTATGATAGATTCCTAACTTTAGAAGATTCGAATGATGACAGCGTTTTTTTATGGGGTGCGCGACAAACAGGTAAAAGCACTTTGTTAAAAACGCTATTTCCGGGGAACAGATATTATGACTTATTAAAAGGTGAGGAATTTGAACGTTTTAAAAGAAGACCGGAGCTATTGCGTGAAGAACTGATGCTTTGTGAAGGAAATGAACTTATTATCATTGACGAAGTTCAAAAAATTCCGCAGCTGTTGGATGAAGTACACTGGCTAATCACTAACCAAAAATTAAGGTTTATTTTGAGCGGATCAAGTGCCAGAAAGTTAAAGCGAACCGGAGCCAACTTGTTGGGTGGAAGGGCAATCAGGAATGTTCTGTTCCCTTTAGTGAGTCGCGAAATCCCTGATTTTGAAATTGAAAAGGCAATAAATAATGGGATGCTGCCCCGACATTATCAATTGAACAACCCTAAAAAAAGACTACAGGCTTATGTTGGGGATTATTTGCAGGAAGAAATCAAAGCCGAGGCCTTGACAAGAAATGTATCGACTTTCTCGCGGTTTCTGGAAGTTGCAGCAATATCAAGTGGCGAAATGTTGAACTACAATAATATTGCCACTGAATGTGGGGTTAGCGCCACCACCATTAAAGAGTATTTTTCGATTTTGGAAGATACGATGATCGGTTTTATGGTGCCAGCATACAAAAAAGTGGTAAAGCGAAGAGTTATCCTTGCTCCCCGTTTTTATTATTTCGATGTTGGGATTACAAATTATTTGCTAAAAAGAGGGCGTTTGCAACCCGGTTCTCCAGAATATGGAAAGGCCTTTGAGCAATTTATAATACAAGAACTGTATGCTTATACAAAATATACCGACAATGAGTTGGAATTAACCTATTGGCGCACTGCCTCTGGCTATGAAATTGATGTGGTTATAGGTAACGCAGCCCTTGCCATTGAAATAAAATCGGTAAAAGAAGTATACAGCCACCACCTAAAAGGGCTGAAAGCTTTTGGCGAAGAACACCCTGGTGCGAGAAAAATGGTAGTTGCAAATGAAAAAAATGGAAGGATAATGAGTGGAGATATCGAAATTTTTCCGGTTTTAGAATTCCTGTCTCAACTGTGGGATGGTGCTTTCTTTTAATACCAAACCGCTATCAAGATAATAAAAAAGGCATTGGTATAACTTAGAGAACGAAGTGAACGTTCTCATGACCAAAGGGAATAATGCCGAAGAATTAGCATGTTAAGAAAATTTATTTTCTGTTACATGATAACCATTCGGTATAAGTTTAATTTTTTCCAAGAGTTCAAACAACCAATAACTGATCCATTAATTTAAACATTCGATTCAATAAAATTGATTAACGAATGAATAATTTTTATGTGGATTTCCTGGATTCTATCGGCATAGCCCATGTGCTCCACTCTGATTTCAACATCGCACAAAGCGGCAAGTTTACCTCCGCTTTTCCCTGTGAGGCCAACTATTTTCATCCCCTTTTCTTTGGCAACTTCAGCTGCTTTTACCACATTACCCGAGTTACCACTTGTGCTAATCGCTAGAAGTACATCTCCCTGATTACCAACCCCTTCCAGGTAGCGTGAAAAAATTGATTCGTAACCATAATCGTTGGCCACACAAGTAATATGTGAAGGATCTGAAATTGAAATTGCTGCAATAGAAGAGCGGTTATCCCTGAAACGGCCGGTTAGTTCTTCAGCAAAGTGCATGGCATCACTCATTGAGCCACCATTTCCGCATGAGATTATTTTGCCTTTATTTTTTATTGAAGTGACCATTAAGTTTCCAGCTTGCTCTAATCTTTCAAAGTTAGCTTTATTTGCAATAAAGTCTGTCAAAACTTTTTGTGCTTCAGTGAAGTCTGTTCTAAAATTGTTCATGAATTTTTAGATTATTACAGTTAATTGAGCTAACAAAAATAAGATTTTTGCTTAGATAAGCATTTTATTTTGATGATTGGATAGTTTGCGAAGTCAATACGATTTATTTAGGGCCTGCTGAAAAAGTCAGAGGTACATTAGCTACAACTTAGCGAAGCGATATCTTCGACCAAAGGGAGAAA
>JBNKJW010000193.1:0-24372 GCA_050291445.1 Bacteroidales bacterium
GAAAATAATTTTAAGGTAACTTATCAAAACAGTTCTTTAGAACCAGCACTGGCAAAACGCTTTTGCTGGTTCTATTTTTTCATCTCGCCTAATCAAACAAACTCATTTGTAAATTATCTTGCCCTATACCTTCCAGTTCAAGCAATTTCTTTTTTGCAGGCAAACCACCAGCATAGCCAATTAATTTGCCACTGGTACCAATTATGCGGTGGCAAGGAACAAGAATGGATATTGCATTGGCTCCATTGGCAGCAGCTACAGCCCGAATTGCCTTTTCATTGCCTAATTTTTGCGAAAGGCCAAGGTAGGTTGCAGTTTCCCCAAAAGGAATTTTTAAAAGCTCCTGCCAAACACTTTTCTGAAAATCAGTCCCTACCAATTCCAAAGGAATATCAAATATTTTTCTTTTTCCTTCAAAATATTCCATTAACTGCTCAATGGTTTGTTGAATAACCGGAGTGCTTTCCTCAATGTATTCTGCATTAAGCCCTTTCTGGATTCTTGCATCAATTTCGGCACGCATTTTTCGGTAACGCCAATCTGCCATGCACAATTTTTCGTTGTAAGCGCCTAAAATTAGCTCCCCAACAAGAGATTTATAAAACTGAATGCTTATCTTGTTCATTGGCTATCTGTCTATTAATACCAGGCCTTGCTTTATCAGTAATTCACTTGTTTTACTATCCTCATTTAAATCAATAAACTCAAAGCGAGTATATTTTTGGAATTGTGTATGCAAAGTATTCAATAGTTTCTCAATATAATTGTCCTTATTTATACCAAGTCTATATCCCAGCGTAAAAAATGGATCCTCATCCTCCTCCGTATTGATAAATACTCCCACTACCAAGGTTTTCATATTAAAATCCCGTTCAAATTCCCTAAGCAATGCCTTTTTAAATGCCTTTTGGTCCCATTTATCAGGTTTCATAAATAACTGATTTGTGACCTTTAACTCAACTTCACAACTTTTTAAACCTTGCTCATCAATATTCAGCATTATATCTTCAGTTACATCAAGCCCCCCTTTTTTATTCACAGTAAGGCTTCTAAGGGTATAGACAGGCCCCCAGGGTATACCCCACCATCCAAAAATTAATGACAAGATATTGTACTTTTTTGCAAACTTCTCTGTGGTTTCAAACCTGTCTACAAAATAAGCCTTAGAAAACCTCCTTAAAGAAATAGCAAAAAGTAATGAAATACAATATTGAAAAACAATAAACCTGGCTCCTTTAGCAACTTTATATTTCAAGTCTTCGAGATTAAGGTTAGGATCAATTTTTATAATTTGTTTCATTGCAACTAGTTGACTAACCAGAAATATTTACCTGTAAAATTAGAAAAGGTATTATAAATTATGCATTCTTTTTTACATGCTCCTCTAATTTCCCTTTTTCTTTCATCTTAATATATTTCTCTACTTCCTTTATCTTTTTCAAATAAGCCTTGTTTTTTGTGTAATATTTTATCACTGCCTCAATACCGGCCATATTACCAGCTACTTTATTCTTAGGATCTTTATTTTCAATGGAATACTTTGCCCATCCACTCATAAAAATCATCAGTAATTCAGGCTCGGACTCCATAAAAGTGACTATTTGAGGATTAATTTCAATGTGTACATCCGGACTGCCTGATAACCACTTTAGAAGAAAGGCATTTGCTTCTTTTCTTTTTGCAGCCTGCTCATTTACAGGAGCTTCCATCAACCAGTCAATACAATTCACAACATCATTTTCGTATTTTGCATAATCTTCGGGCTTTTCCAGGTTATAATTAGCAGGTATTTCAAAGTTTTGTGCAAATAAGGTAATTGATAATACGGTTAAAATTAACGTTATTGAAATTTTTTTCATGATTTTTGTTTTTTAGGGTTAGAGTTAATATTATTCGAGTTTAAATTTTATATAAACTGTGCTTTCAACTTTGATTTTTTCAAACTGGATATCAGGCAATTTGGTTTGAGTATTATATTTAATTGATCTACTCATAAATTCACCAGAAACTCTGTTATCATAGATATTCTGGACTGGGACTCCTTTTGCATCAGAAATAAAGATTGCAGCACCAACTTTCTGTTTTAATGGTTTAACCATAATTACAGCCTGTCTTTGAGCTTTTAAAACTGCTTTTCTCTTTAATTCTAACTTTACTTCTTCAATTTTTGAATATTCAGCTTTTTCAATTTTAACATTTGAAATTTCAATTTTCTCCAACTCAATCATAACCTTTCCAGCCATAACAGCATCTGTAACTAGCAAGCGATAGGCTTTACTTTTCAGAACATCTTTTGGTTTTATAAAAAATTTCTTAAAGTTGCTGGCTAAATCATATAAAGTAAGGTTTTCCTTTACATCAATTCCAATTGATTTTAAAGTTGTTTTCATTTTTTCTTCCAACTCTTCCAAAGACACCTTACCTTTGGTATCTTTTTCGGTAATAACAATTTCCAGATAAATTTCATCTGGAGTTACCATTGTATCAACAGTTGCTATAGTCTCAATATACGGTTGATCAATAAAATTTTGGGTTTGTGAAACTAAAGATGTAAGAGAAATAATTGTGATTACAATTAGGACAAATGCTTTTTTCATCATGAAATTAGATTTAATGTTTACGTTTCGAATGTACTAATAAAAACCCATATGCATAAAAAACGCCAAAAGATATTAGACCTTTCGACGTTTTCAGTTAGCCAGAGGTATTATTATTTACAATTTTTCTCTACTTCCTTTAAAAAGTGAGAAGCCTGAAGAAGTTCGTCCCCAGCTTCTTTCGACTTATTAAAGCTCACATTCTTAGCATGTTTCACCATTTCGCAAAAGTCTTTTTCGCACTTTTCAACCTGACCTTTTGTATCTTTTGTAAAACTTTTTACCAATTCGGCATTAGGTGCTTCGCCTTCCCATTGGTCATTTAGTTTTTGGGCCTCTTCAATAAGGTAGGTCGTTAATAAATCTTGCGATAACAATGTTTTTTTTAACTTGTAATTTGCCCATGCACTCAGCCCAGGGCTGGTTGAACTAACTTTATCTGCCAAAAAAGCCATGGTAATTTTTTGCATTGGTTGTTTCAGTGAAAGGGTGTATTCCTCTGCTTTATCAAACATTTTGTTATTAGCATAGGCCGAAACAATTACCTCATCCTGCTTGTTACCATAAATATTCATATCACCCATAAACTTTTTCATAAAATCAAGGCTTTCACCAACTTCAATCATTTTATCAAACACAGAGCCCTGAATGTACATATTAAAACCACCTTCTTTGTAATTTTGCAACTTGTAAACTGTTTTGTAATCCTTCTTATCATAGTAATACTTCAAGACTTTATCATTATCAAACCTTTTGCCCTTTACTTTTGCTTTTTTAAAAAACATTAGTGCTTCATCTATTTTTCCCTTTTCAAAAAGAAGGTCTCCATATTTCATATTTGCCGTAACTGAAGGACTTATTTTGGCTGCTTCGGTATATTTGCCTTCGTTAAATAAAAGTTCTGCGCCTTTTTCAAACTTTTCGGCCTTTACATAAAGTTTTCCAGCCATTTCGTTGTCTTTACCATCAAATTCTTTGGCCAGCTTTTCAGCCAGCCTTTTATCTGCTGATTGCAAAACTGCCTCTGCTGCATTATCGTAGTCTTTATCATTATAATATCCTTTTGCAAGGTAGCCATAAAACCTGGCAGCTTTTTTTTCTGAAATTCCTGAAGTTACCTTATCACAATAGGCTTGCGCTTTGTCCATTTTACCTCTTGAAATCAAGCTTTTCAGCTTATCCAGTTCTTTTTGCTGACCATAAGAAGTCGTTGAAAAGGAAATTAAAATAAATAAACAACCAATCAGATATACAATTTTTCTCATTTTACTATTATTTTTTGTTGATTTTTTTGAAACTTTAAGTTAATCTTTTTTAAGGAGTTTAGAAAGTAATCGGCAAAAGAAATTTAGTCCTTTCTTCAATTTAGAAATACAACAAAGTGCTAATCAATTGTTATGATATTACAAAATTTAGGTGTATCTTGAACTAATTACAAAGATTTAATACTGAATGGTTATCATGTAACAGAAAATAAATTCTCTTAACATGCTAATTTCTCGGCACCCCGACACCTCGGGGCCAAAGCCTTTTTTATTATCTTTGATAGCAGTTTGGTATAAGATAAATATTTCTTTAAACTCTCCGTAATTATTTTTTGCCTGGTACAAGTGGCAAAAGTTTTAATTAGGGCTTGCTGAAAAACACTTATGCTTTTAATATCTAGCGCCTTACATGATTTTTCAGAGTTTAAAGTGCAAGGTTTTTGTAAAACATCCTATTTTTCTTTGCACTTACATTTTATGACCTAATAAAATCTCGTCAGAAACTTTGGCGAGTCAGAGGCCCTAATTAGAAAAAAATGACCTTGTTCAGGCATTTAATGGTGAGTAAATTTAAATTTTCAATTTATATCCTGCGATTTTTATTTGAAATCACATGAAAAATTCCCAATTTTGGTAAAAAAAGAAAAAATGGTTACTAAAACTGCATATACCAGGTGCCCAAAATGTAAGGCCAAATTTAATTATGTAGAAGCCGAAGAAGAAAAGGTAGACAGTAAAGAATTGTGGTCGGATGGCTTTTATATAACTCCAACAAGAGAAGATGTATTAAAATTTGCCAAATGCCCTGCATGCAATACATATTTTTGGTTAAATAAAAATTCAATTGCAGAACCACCTGATTCAGCTGCAACCATAAAAATAAAAAATTCGCTGCTACTGGATAACATTGGTCGAATGGAAATTGATTTTGTTAGTGCGGCAATTAATTCAGGTTTGCCCAATTCAACCAAAAAGGAAATTTATTTAAGGCTTAAACTATGGCATACTATCAACCATGTTTTACGAAAATATGATGCCCAGGGATTGTTTAATAAATTAAAACACCAGCTTTTTGAAAGCTCTGATTATAAAAACTCGTTAAAATTATACGATTACAAAATTCCGTTAAAACTGAGTAATTTAATACGACTGACCAACCTACTGAAAAAGGATGAGAAAGGCAGCAGCAGTTATCTGTTATTTGCTGAAATATACCGCGAAATTGGAGATTTTGGAAAAGCTATGGTTTATTGTCATAAAGCTGAAAAATCTCCGCAAGTTGATGCTGATAGAATTTCGCTGTTAAAGAAAAACATAATCAGCAAAAATAAAATTGCATATAAAGCCTAATTTGAATAACCGTTTTTAAGGCAAAATGTCCAAATTTATTCCTAAACTACCCTGGATTACCATTTAATGTTGCTCTCGATAAACCGAATGAGGCTATTTGCCATATCTTCTTGCTCTTTTATTGTTGGATGCCCTGGCGAATCTTTAAATGGCATAAAATGGGTGTAAATTTGAGGGTCGTTAAGTTCCTTAACTGCCTTTTTGATATAATTTGGCCATTTCGATCCTTCCCTGGTAGCATCCATGCTGCCTAGAGCACAGACAATTTGTGCATTAGGATACTCTTTTCTGATTGAACTAACAAACTGCTTGTATGATTTTACAATAAATTCATCATCCGGTGCTTTTGTTCCAAACTGAGCCTTAAACGACTCATGATTAGGCATATTTACCAGCCATGAATCGTTCTGAAAAAGATTAATCACCACAACATCAGGAGTGTATAAGGAAAAATCCCATCTACTGGTGGAATCTTCGGGGTTTAATCGGTTGTATATTTCGGGCATTATTAAGGGGAACCAACTAATCATAATGCCAATACCACTTTTACAAATGCATTGGTATTCTGCATCAAAATGCTGTGCTGTAAGATAAGCATAGCTTAAATAATTATTTGTAAATATGCTATCAGGCCTATCTTTTCCCGAAAAGTCTTCAACCGCATATCCTGCTGTTATTGAATTACCATAAAACTCAATTTTTCTTTTCCGGGGTGCCTGTTTAGGTAAAACTGTTGCGTTCCCTTTTATTTGAAATCCATAAAATGTGGTTTTTCCCCTGTCCCACTCAGTCCGCTTGAAAATCTCAATGGTATGTTTTCCTTCCGATAATCCCGAGGCAAGTTGATAGTAGCGTTTGCTTGTATCCGGTCTAAGTACATAAAGGCTGTCGTTGTCAATTATCACATTGTAATAATTATCACCTCTTTCATCTTTGAATAAGGCTGCTATTGAATCACCCTCAAAATTAATTTTTATGGTAGTACCAGACCAGTAAAGGTCTGCTGCCCCTGATTTTGATGTATCAATTCTTCCGGAATAGTCAATCTGTGGATTTGAATAATCAATTATTAAATCTTGCTGGCCAGAACAGGCAATTGCAAAAAGCAAAGTACTGAAAATAAGCGTTCTTTTTAAAAGTGTTATCATTATTACTGATTTTTTAGTTTGACCTCATATGTTTAAAGCAGCAACACTGAGTGTTCATGAACAATTGGTATTTTGCGGCAAGATACAAATTTTTACTATCCAATACCACAGAGGACACTATAAACAAAAAAAATTGTTTCTGTACGACTTTTATTTTTTAACCCGCTTGCCTTCAAAATACTCATAGTTTCTGTCTTGTGCTGTTCTTCTGTCGATTCTATGGGGCACATTAAAGCTCTCTACATCAACATTTTCCATAACCGAATCTTTATAATAAACCCTATTTTTATCTTTTGCGTAATGGGTACTTAATACCCTAAAAGTGGTGTGCTCTATTCCTGAAATAATTTCCACTTTTCCATTTTCATAATAATAGGCCCGGTTTTTATCGTATGCATAGTACTGAAAATTAACTATGCTTTTGAATTTTGGACATGTAAAAGTAGCAGGATCGGCTCCTTCTAAAATATGAAATTCTCCGGAATAATAAACATGGTTTTTGTCTCGTGAATAAGGTTCAGGGAGCAATTCAAAACTATAAGCATCAATTTCTCCTCCTATGCGCTTATACCTAACAATTAAACCATATTTATCAGCAGCATATGGTTGCTTTCGATTGTTTTCAATTACAAAAAAACTTTCAGCATCAACCTTGGGAATAAAAGAATCGAGATAAAAAACATTAGCTTCGTCCTTTGAGTAGCCATACTTTAACGCCTCAAAGCTTTTAAGATCCGCCATCTTAATGATTTCGTCTCTATAAAACACATGTTTTTCATCTTTGGCAAACATGTCTCCACCTTGACAAGCTCCTTCTCTTGATCCTTCAATAAATTTAAAGGTTTTTGCATCAGCTCCATCAACTTTTAACATAACTTCCTTTGCCCTGGGGTAGCCACCATAATATCTTAGGTATACCTGATCGCCCTTAATTCGGTAACACGATTCATTGCCGGTATCAATTAGCATACAGGATGAAACAAAGGTTAAAACCAGAAATAGTACAAGTATTTTCATCTAAACTAAATTACTTTTTTTCTTATCAAACTCAAAACAATAAAAAAAATACAACGGCAACAGTAAAAAGAACTTTGCCAGGCCTACTATTTTATTTTTTTTCTTCAAGTTTTTGTTTTGCTTTTTTATAAAAATCACTTAAATTCAACTTTACTTCCTCGTATTCCATTCGTCTAACTATTCCTTTGTAGAGATCCATGGCTTGCTCCTGTTTTTCATGTTGTTCGAGGATTTCACCAGCATAAAAGGCTGATTCAATAGAGTATGCAGCCTCGGCAGTAGCGTTGGTAGTGCACCTGTAGTCACTTACACTTGAAACAATTTTTAGGTAAAGCTCTAATGCCTCGTCTGGTTTTCCTTCTTTTCTGGCTTTTTCGGCCTTTTCGAATAATTGTTTATTGGTTTTGAACAAGCTGTCACTTGCATAATCAACAAGTAAAGGATTTATATCCTCTAGCTGAGGAACTTTAAGCCGATTGGTTATTTTAAAAAATAGTTGCTTTTTACAGAATGCTCTATTAAGTCGGTCGCTGTTTGTAGTAAAATTATTTTTGTCGTTATTCAGAATGGACTTGTCATAGAAATAAACTGAGAATTTGCTTTTAACAAAGGCGGTTTTTGCTAACACTTCACTCAATTTTATAAAACAATCCAAACCTTGCTCACCCGCTTCCGGCATGCCTGCAATTCTTATTGATAAATGTAATACCGGAAGTTCAATATTAGAAATCATTTCATGATAATCGGGATAAAATTCCAAATCAGAATTTACAAATACGATAGATCCATTTTTTGATAGCCGCGAATCAAACTCTAACAACTCATATTTATCTGAAATAATTGACCTTAACTCCTGTTCAATTTGGCGTTCCCAAAAAGCCTTCTTATACTCGTCACTTATAACTCGTTTTTCCTTTGCATCATATTTCATCCAAAACGTAAGCATCTGATTATCTGACGGAACCGCCTCAATTTCAGTCTCATACTTCCAGATTCCACCATGAAAAAATTGCTTGAATTGTAGGATTTCAAACTCTTTGCTGTACTTGGCTTCAAGGTATTCTTTACACTTTTCCCGAACAATTTTTTCACTTTCAAGTTTAACATTTATACAAGTCCAAAACAGTATGGAAATTAATATCAGAACAGCAATTATAGTTAGTTTCATTAATACAGAGTTTAGTAAATAGTTTAAAAATTGATAGTGAACTTAATCAAATATGAGTGATGTATACAACCATTTGATAAACGATAAAGCTTTAATTTTTAGTATTGTCGTGATTATGTGAAATTTTGTCAAATATTCCTGTATTATTTTTTCTCTTTTTCCTAGTGTCACCTGACAAATTAGCTTTGACTTAACACTAGATGTATTACTTAATCAGCAATATCTAAATTCAATTTAAGCAGAACAACCACATCGCTTGTAGGAATGGATTCAATCACCGATTGAGTTCTTAGGTTTTCCACGCATACTGCCAGTGTATTGGTGTCTACCAGATCAGCATATTGAAAATACCTACTGGGAAATTCATCTAACGGAATCATTTCTCCCTCTTCTTCACCAATGGTATAAATACCAATTACTTGTGATAAAAATGAAACCACATACCGGGTTCCTCCATCCAGCCATGCAAAATAAATTGGTTTGCTGTAATATGGATTTGAATATTGAGTCTTTGTATTACTCTCTAAATCAACCGTGTACAAGTTTGCCCGGTCATCGCCATATACCAGGATTTTATCATCCGGCGAGAAGGACACGCTGATTGGAAGCACCTCAACATCAAGCTCTTTTATTACTTCCAGCGAAGTTGCATCAATTATTTTTATTCCGTTTTCCCCTCCACTGGCTATTTTCTCACCATTCGATGACACAGCCATCGCATATTGTGCATCGCTAAACCTGAAAGATTTTACCTCATCATTTTTTACAACAATCAAATCTTCATAAGCAGAAAGGGCGATAGTCTCACCCTTTTTAGAGGCATTTAAGATTCTTGGAGAACAGTCTTCTATTTGGAACTCTTTGATTACTTTAACATTACCATCTTTAAAGGTGGCCAGGGTAATACTTTCATATCCGGTGACAATAAATGTAGAATCATCAATACATTTTACTTTTGAAACTTCCTCAAAGACCTCAATTTCAACTGATTCCCCGCTTTCAAGATTCAAAGAATAAAGACACTCGTTTGAAATATACAAAGCCCAAACAGTTCCTTCAAAACAAGAAAAGCCTTGTATGGTAGTTTCGATTGGTAAATATTTTTTGTTGCTGTTTTTTAATAAATCTCTCATTGTTCTATTTTTAGTTGATGAAATACAATGATTTTCAATCCTTCTTTATCTTAGACAAATTACTGGCTAATAGAAGGAAGACCGAAGCAAAAGAAAGGTAAAATGGAAATTAGACGCATTTTATTCTTCAGCCTTCAGCCTTCCTATCATCATGAGAACTCAAAACTATTGCTACTCTTTCGTATAGCAAACAGTATTATATTTTGAATATTAATGTTTTGCTCCATTTTTTATTAACAGTTTACGAAGGCTTTCTGCTCTTTTCCCTTTTGCAAATTCAATTACATACATGGTCGGCATGACTTCATTTTTATAATTCACCCTTTCAGGAACCCGATAGTTTACTTCGGCGCCATGTTCAATAAGCACTTTACTCGCATTTACAAAGCCAGCCGTGATAGCAAAAACCAAAGGTGTCATTCCCTTAAAAGCAGAATACATTCCATTTCCATTGTGCTTTGCATTTACATCGGCCCCATTTGTACAAAGTGTTTTTATCAATTGTTGGTTTCCGTTTTCGGCAGCCACCATTAATGGTGTATACCCTGCACTTCCACTGTAATCCGGGTCTGTGCCTGCCTTTATTAACAATTCCACCGACTCGGAACAACCAAAATTTGCAGCCAGGTTAATTGCTTTTCTATCATCGTAAATCTTTGCATGAACATCGGCACCATGTTGAATTAAAAATTTAACAGCTTCAGGCATTCCGGAACTTGCAGCAACACATAATGGGGTTGAACCATGATCGTCAGGCACATTAATCACAGCTCCCTTTTGCCATAAATGCTGCATCATTTCAACATTGCCATGATTAGCAGCCCACCACATGGCTGTTTGCCCCTTATCTGGGTTAGGTATTTTTTTGGAACCCCGTTTATAATTAACATCTGCCCCCTTTTCGACCAGGAATTTTGCAATTTTAAACTGTTTGTTACATAAAGCAACCATTAAAGCTGACATTCCTTCCAGATTACCGCTACCAACCTTAACATTTACATTTGCTCCTAATCTAAGAGCCTCCGTAGCCTGAAACATTTCACCATTATAAGCACCATTTACAAGGTTTTGCACCGGTGATAGGTTTTCATCGTAAAACCGGTTTTCTATATCCGCAGCTGCTCCAGGTGCGACCTCACTCTCAACTAGTACCAACCCATTCTCAGTCAACACCTTAGCAACATCTTTACGTAAAAGATCCCTGTCATTATAGTAAGTAATAAACTGATCATATTCCTCACCCAAAAAACCCAGGGCGATTGATTTAGTAAGCTCGATGTCATCAATTTCGCCAGAATAGGGTGCCCTCAAAAAATCCAGCATAATGCTTTCAATGCCTTTTTGATAATCATCCTGAACCAGGTTTATCAAGTTTCGCTTTTCACTCCAGCTAGTTAGTTTTGCGTAATGAATTATCAGGTAAGGGTAATCCTCTTTCCTGACAATATCTCTTGCACCTTCAACATCTTCAAAATCGCCATTAGCAATAATGTTATAAAGTGTATTAAGCCGGTTTTCCTGTTCTTTATTCATACAAATTTTAAATATAACTAAACTGCGAATAATCTAAATAAGGATGGGAATTTCAATAACAAATGAATAGTTAGGCTGCACTCCTGCATGGTACATAAATTCTTTCCCAATATTATTTGATAAATCCAGAAAACGGAGTTTTTTTAAGCAATGTTCTTTAAAACCAAAATAGGTCAAATGATTGCTTTTAATATTTAGATATTCAAGATTTTCACAAAATGTCCAATTCATTCCCAGCTTAGTAGGTCGCTCGTAATACCAATATCCAAAATCATTATTTGCAATGTTTAGTTTTCTTAAACTTTTCATTTTTGAAATATCCATTGCTAAAAAATCATTCTCATTATGGCTTAAGTCAACTTCCTCTAAGCTAGTTAATTGCTCAATAGTTTGTCCTTCGGGAGAATTCATTGCCCAAATTCCCCATTTTATCTTGCGCCTTTGTAAATCAAGCTTTTTAACGTTCTTTGGCAAGGCTTTTATTTCATCAAGCAATGTATCCAAACTCTTTATTTTATTAATTTTACAATTACCATAATTACTTCAAAAGTAAAAGCCCCAATAAAATAGAGTTTTTGTTTTCGTGTTACCAGATTTACTGTAACTTCTTCGAACCAAATCCAACACGCCCCCAGGTAGAAAATCAAATAAATAATTGTGGTAAGAAATAACATAAAAACGGCACTTGATTTTGAAAAGTCAATTTCAAAATTACCACTATAAACAAATGACTGCCAGCTAACTATAAAAATAAGATAAGCATAAAGCAATAGAATTACATCAGAAATAATTTCTTTCTTTCTATCGAGGATTTTTCGTGGATTTTCTCTTATTTTTTTTATTTGAAATAACAAAAAGGGTTCTTTTACTAAGGCAAGAATAACAAGAATTGGAATTAATATGGCTTCAATACCAAAAAAGGAGCCGAGCAGCATACCTATTGCCCCAGCCATAGTTAATGAAGTGAATACATGAATGTACCCGTATCCCCCAATTAGAGAAACTCCTTTTTTTTCTTGTTCAGTTCTTTTTAAATAAATAAGATTTGCACGATATTTTGAAGCCCAGAAATCACCTATCCAAACAAGTAAAAAAATTAATCCTACAACAAATATAAATACAGAACTGGTATCACCATTAGATAATTCGTTGGGGCCTCCCATTGTTGTATTAGCAAAGGCGATGTACTTGACTGGAGTTATTGCAATCAACAGTCCCAAAATGATGTTTAGAACAGTTAATCGATTTAATTTTAAAACTTTATCAAAAAATTCATGCATGCTGTTTTATTCTTTATAATAAATGTTGGATTTTTTTAATTAGGAATTACCCATTCTGCAAACAGCATCAATTTTTTCGAAAAAATCGCTCTTCGAATACCAGCTTTTAGGCATTTCCCACCAATCAGTCTGCTCTTTAATCTCATCCAGAATAAACCTGTAAAAACTTTTAGAGTAAACTCTTAGTGTTTCTTCCAGGGTGTTATTGGCTTCGTATACACAAATATCATATTCCCCATCAATTATCGTGCGGGTATCAAAACAGTAATTTAAGGAATCCATTTGGGCAAATACCAACAAATGGAGTGGTCTGCCTTCGTCTGTTGCAACCTGATTTGTTTTTGGAGCAAATTCAAGTTTTCCGCTCCAAGGTTCAAACCCATGTTCTTTTGCAAAATCAAGTACCTCAACAACGCTAAACAACTGAAGAAAAGAAATATATGAGCCATTGCATATACGTAGAAAATCTTTATAAGAGACAGGCAATTTTACTTCCAATACCTTTTCAAGCGCACACAGCTCGTTCTCGGTAGCAGGGTACATAAAAAACTCTTTGCTTATCTCCTTTTCTATAAAAGGCCTTAGTTTGTGTATCCAATTATACATGATTTTCATTTTTAATTGTTTTTAATAACTCTTCGCTTTCTTTCAAAAGCTCCTTATACTTAGCATAGCGTTGCTGTTTTAATGCATAATATCCGCCAAAGATATTTTTAAACTCAACGGATGCCTTAAATTTTGGATCCACTAGTTTCTGGCTAAAGAAATCATAATTTTTCATAACCATAGGCATAAAAAAATCGGAATTATAGTCACGTAAATAATCTTCAATCAGTTGGTAATCCTTAAGTTTTTTATGGTACACTACTATTTTTTGCCTTAGATTTAAATTACTGATTATATTTAACTTACCACTATTTATAACATTTTCGTATGTATTTGTTTGTGGTTCAAATCGTGAATAATAAAGCATGGAAAGAATAAGAGAATTCGCTGAATCAGTAGACAGCTCATCTTTCGACATTAGCTGTATTGCATACTTTGAATTTGTAATCCATGCACTATCCTCAGCCATATCTTCCAATAAAGCATCGATATTCGCTTGTAAATCAACAACCATCCCTTTAAAATAGCTATCTTCCAAATCATTGTTTGCTTTACTTTCTCGATAATTCTGAAGAAAAAAACCTGTTGAAATTCCAAGAAAAACAACAACAAGCTCGACTCCTAAATAAAACCAGTTAATTTTTTTACTCATTATTCTACAATTCAAAACCAGACTTTACCTACTCAAATACCACTGCTGAATGCTTAAAACTAACTATCATTTTCGCAAACTGTTTGATATAATCCTGCCCAAAGTTTCCATGAATAAAACTTTTGGAATCATCAAGTGCTTCGATATGTAACTGAAGATTGCTTAAAGTTGTCTTACTCTCTGCAACACTTAAATTGATGCTATCAATAACATAACCCTCAAATTCTACTGAACCACCACCGCTGGCACTTGAGAACTGTTGCACTTGATAATTCTTCTCAACAAATGCTTTATATTTTTCGTAAAAGGGTTTATAAAGTGTTGATTTTGACCCACCTGTATCAAAATTAAATCGTAAGGTATCAGTATTATAAATAACTGCCAAAACCGGCATTAAACCATCAAGGGCAAGGTTATTATAGCTATAAACATGTGCATTTTGAGGAATAAAAATCTCCCCTTCTTTTTTAAATTGCAACTCATCAAATGCCTCAATTACAGGAAAGCCAATGGCTCCATTTGGATAATAATCGATTTGAGGAAATGAGATATCCTCATCTTCAAAAACAAGGAAAATTGCATTTTTAATTGTAATATCAGCAATTTGAAACTCATTGGCAATAGCTAATGCACTATTTACTTTTTTGCCGGTAGCTGCTGTCACATAAAAATCAGCTTCAATTATTTCCATATCCAGTTCTTCGGCCTTGCTTCTTTTAATCGCTGAAAAATTTGCTCCGGTATCGAACAAAAACTCTACAGTATCGGTACCAAAAACTGTTAATACATTCATCAATCCAACTTTATCTCTTTTCATTGGAATAATACAATCTTTAGATTTAACAACCTTTTGCTTTTGAGTGTTTTTTAAAGCAAGCCAAATTTTGTGTTCATTTTTATACTCTGCAAAATCAGCGCTGTCAGCAATAGTTTTGAAATGATCAAGGATAAATTGGCTGGTTTCAACTGCCTGCGCATATTCATAAAGATTTATATGATTCATTCTTTTAGCCTTGTATACCTGGTAAAGCATTGAATCATTATAACTTACTCCATCAGTTTTCAGCAGCTCAGTCAATTTTTGATTTGAAACGGCTGCATTGTTGAAAAAATGTTCAATTAAACCACTGTAATATAACTGTTTCTCAACTGAAAGATTCTTTTCATTATCATTAAATAATCTTTTTAATTCAAAGAAACTTTTGTGTTCTATAAGTGAATCAAGTTTAGCCAAAAGCTTTGGAGATTCTTTTACAGTCTGAGTTGAACAAGATAAAACAAACAGAGAAATACAAATAAGTAAAGTAGAAATTTTCATTGTTTTGAATTATAAGTAAAGCTATTGATTTATTTCAAATCAACAGCTTTAAGAATTAAGGATTTAATCTTTCACACAACGTACTGATTTTCCACTAGATTTATATTCAAATAAATATTTCCTAGTAACAGTACCACTCTGGCAGTAAATCTGCCTTACAAAAACCTCAGTACTAGTTTGTTGAGTTGCACTCCAAAAAATGGCTGCCTCAGTCTCGTATATAAAGTAGTTATTTGAATAATTTCGTAGGCCTGCTGGAAGAGCATTAAAACCTGTTGTCCCAAAATTTGCATTACTTTCTAAAGCACCATTCTTCCATAAAGAAGCGTTTCCAGCCAATTTTGCCGCAGGAGCAGACCCAACCTCGTTAACTAAGGTAGTCCATTCAGCATCACTTGGTAAATGCCATCCAGTAGGGCACGCTCCCTGAACATTACTTGGGCTTGAAGAACTGCTATTTTGCCCATTCATAGCAGCAGCCCAAGTATACAATGCGCCATAAACCGAATTAGTTTTATAGTCGACCCAGCAATATGCCTTATCAGTATTATTATCGCCTAAGCTAGCCCAATCATACATTCTATGTGGTATTGCTGTTCCATCAGCATAATGTGTAACTTTCAGATTCTCAGCCATCCAAACCTGGTTACCAATGGTTACAATTTCATAAATATTTCCATCGTAATCGATTAAACCAACAGCTGTTGCGCTTAACTCGATTGGTGAACCAGGCAATTGTGTTACACCATCCTCTTTGTAGACATATACTGTCAAATTCTGTGTTCCTTGGTTACTACCAAGAGTCCATTCCGTCTCTGCTTTCCCTTCAGAGTTTGTTGTGATATTTTCATTTGAAAGGCTTCCAACTGTAACGGCAAAATTTACTTTAACACCTTCAAGTGGGTTTTCGAACTGGTCTTTAACAAGAACTTGCACTAAATTAGGAAGAGGTTTCTCAATCTCACCAGTTTGCCCATTCCCTGAAAGTAGTTCAAAGCTGGTCGCTACAGGCGTTTCAGTTGCTGTGGCGCTAACATTTAATGGAGAACCATTTAATGGAGTTGTTCCATCTTCCTCAAATGCAGTTACTGTAAGATTTTGTATTCCAATAGTTGTTCCTAAAGTCCAAACAACTGATGCTTTACCATTTGAATCGCTTATTGCGCTTGAAGCAGAAACAGCACCTTCTGTTACTGAAAAATATACTGTCGCTCCTTCAAATAAATCACCATATTGATCTTTGATGACAAATTCAATTGGATTAGCCAGGGCAGTTTTTTCAATAGCTGACTGCCCATTTCCTGATAAAATCTCTATAACAGCAGCTTTTGGCTTTTCTGTTGCAGTAGCTGTAATTGAAACAGGTGAACCCTTTAAAGCAGTCTTTTCATCGGCTAACATTGCTTTGGCCAATAATGTTTGTGTACCAATGGTTGTTCCCAGTGTCCAACTAACTTGTGCAATTCCTTCTGAATTTGTTGATACACTGGTCTCTGAAACTTCACCTTCTGTTACTTCAAATGTAACAGTTGCTCCTTCAAAAGGGTTACCATATTGATCTTTTATCAAAACTTTTACAGGTTCGGGCAAAACTGTTTCTTCCTCTGCAGTTTGCTCATTCCCTGAAACAAGTTCAATAGAGGTGGCTTTTGCGGGTTCTGGGCTTCCAATTGCTTTTACCTGCAAAGGCGAACCTGACAGAGGAGTTGTTTCATCTGCCTTAAATGCTTTTACAGTAAGAACCTGCTCTCCTTCTTTCGAACCAAGTGTCCAGCTTACTGAAGCATTTCCTTCTGCATCAGTAGTGACCGATTCTGATGAAAGTGTTCCATCGTTTGTTGAAAAATAGACCACAGCATCTTTAAACGGTTTATCAAATTGATCATTGACTACTATCACAATAGAGTTAGCCAATTTTTCTCCAACCATGGCTGTTTGATTATTACCAGAAAGTAATACAATCTTGTTTTGGGCAGCTTTTTCGGATTTATCTTTTTTACAATGGGTAAAAACAGTTAAAATTGAAATTCCCATTAATAAAATTAGTACACTATATTTATGTTTTAATATCATAATTCAGCATTTTATAAATTATTATTTTGCAGGTAGTTGCCTCATCCAATTAATATTCAAGGAAATAGATATTTCATCAAAAACCTGAAACTCTATTACCCCATGAAAGACAACTACACAACTACTTTTTTATCAATTTAGCAGTAATAGAACCTTTATTGAATTTAATGAAATATACACCTGGTTTCCAGGAAAGAACAGGAATTGTCTCTTCAGGATTATATGCAGCATTTTTATACATAAGCTTTCCTTGTGAATTATAGATTGATAATTCTGCATTTTTTTGTTCTCCGATTAAAACCCTGAAACTGTTTTGAGCTGGATTAGGATATACGCCCACATTAATCACCTCTGCATAATCCACTGAAGTAGTGTTGCTTACGCTATAAACTTGCGATGCTTCAGCTTCATTATAATTACTATCGCCTGCTTGTGTAGCTGTTATAACAGTTTCACCCAGACCAGTAATATGCATCATATTTCCTGAAATTGTAGCAACCAACTGATTTGAACTTGTAAAAGTTATAGGCAACTCCGAAGTAGAAATTGCAATTAGTTCAAAATCAGCATCACCAAATTGATGTTGAGGTATTGCCTCGAAAGTAATCGTTTGATCCGCTTTTTCAATTGTTAGACTCTGAATAACATCTTCAGCTGCATTGTAATTGGCATTACCCTCTTGAGAAGCTGTTATTTCAGCAGTGCCTGCTCCCACGATACTAACGATCCCATTATTAATTGTAACTACCGTTTGATCTGAACTAGCATAGCTTACTGGAAGTCTTGAAGTACTCGTTGCGGCAAGTTCAAAATCTGCATCGCCATAAGCATGACTCTCAGAAATAGTAAAGTTAATGGTTTGACCAGCTTTTTCAACTGTTAAGCTTTGAACAACATCTGCAGCCGCATTGTAATTGGCATTACCTTCTTGAGAAGCTGTTATTTCAGCTGTACCACTCCCCACAATACTAACTACTCCATTATTAATTGTAACTACTGTTTGGTCTGAACTCTCATAATTTATTGGAAGCCCTGAAGTACTCGTTGCGGCAAGTTCAAAACCTGCATCGCCATATATTTTATTAGGCAGCACTTCAAATGTAATTGTTTGGTCTGATTTAACTACAGCAATTTCAATGTTATCGGTATTCTGGCACCCATTTGCATCAGTTCCTTCCACTTCATAAATTGTAGAACCTAATGGAACAATTGAAACACCATCTTCTGCGCCATTATTCCATGTGTAAGATTGGGCCCCGCTTCCGGTAAGTATTACAGATTCACCTCCATTAATAGTTGTTTGGTCAGCATTTGCAACAACTGTTGGAAGAGGGTTTACAGGAACTGTTATTTCATCAGTGCTTTCGCAGGATTTATCGCTTGTTGCCAAAACCGTGTAAGTGGCTGTTGTAGGAGGAGTAAACTCAACTCCATTTTCAACGCTGTTATCCCATTGGTAAGAAACGGCATTGCCTGTTGCTTCCAAAACAAGTCCATCACCACTACAAACAGCAGCTTTACTTGCATTTATTTGTATTTCGGGTAATGGGTTTACAGTTACTCTTACAACATCAGTATTTGTACAACCATTTGCACCTGTTCCGGTAACTGTGTAGTTTCTTGTAACCTCGGGTTGAAAAGCAATCCCGTCAGTAATGCTATGGTTCCAGTCATAGGACACTCCTCCTGCACCACTTAAGGTAACTAACTCTCCATAACATATTTCTTGATCAATCCCGGCATTAATAGAGGGAATTTCCAAAACTTCAACATCTATACTAGTTGAACAATCGTCATAAGGAATAAATGCAACATAGTCTTCGTAAGCATAACCATCGCCTGATCCCCAGTCTTCATTATATCTACCAGGCAACCTAACAATAGTTCCTGAAGCACCTTTTATTCCTTGGGTACAAGACATAGTATAGGTATTAGTTGTGTGTATTTCAATGATATTTGTTGATTCGAATAACTTCAATTGAGTTGTTACAGGCTTTGAGGCATCGTTGTTATAATGCGGTATGCTGTCATAATCCAAAATAAACACTCTATTTGGAGCATCTCCAATTGTTTCATATCTTATATAAGTTCCTATTCCAGGTGAGTTATCCCAATCATCCCATGCCATTGCAATAACGCTGTCGGGTGCTACATTTAGATTAGTATTAAAAGCATTTATTGAAGATACATGCTTAAATGAAATAATTCCATTAACGGAAACGATAATACTAGAAAAAGTATTACCAAAAAAATCAAAATAAAACCCCAGGGGAATACTTGTAATTCCATCATCATCATTCGTGAATGTAGCAATTGTACCGGTGGAAGAAATATCTTGTCTTGAATATGTCCCTGTTTGATCAATATAATATTTTTTATCAAAAGAATAGCTAACAGTTGCAGTTCCAACTCCTGCAATAGAAGGATCAAATGCTAAACCAGTAACCCCATCACCAGAAAGCTCTCCTCCCGGAGGAAAAGGCACAACAGAAATTTGCCCTGCATTTAAACAGTAAGAACTTTCCATTGGAATTGAACATTGCGATTTTAATTCGTTTGAATTAAAAAAGAAAAGGCATAATAAGATAATGGTTGTTTTTATTATAGTTGGCTTAGAAATATTTAATCCTGATTTCATAATTTTCTCTTTTTTGATGAATACTTTGATGGCTGGCAGTCAAACACCTAAAATTAAAGGAAGGCAGCCTGCATAGTTTGAGCACGCCTTCCTTTCAAGATCTTAGTTTTTAGTTCCAATAAAAACAAAGTTCAAAGACTCAGTTTCACTTGTATAAGCAAATGAAAAAGTTAAATCCTTCGATGTATCGCTAAAAGTTCCATGCACCGATGGATAGTTTATACTTACTCCAACTCCAACTAAACTAACCTGTTTGCCATTTACCATCACATCCTGCTGAAGAATCTGATAAAGGATGTCTTTGTCCGTTTGAACTTCAGTTACATCCGCTGAAAAAGTAATTGGATAATCTCCATAATTGAAGGAAATCGTTACATTTTCACCATCTACTGCAACAGTAACAGTTGTTGTACCGGCATCGATTATATCACCCTGAATTGCAATATCTCCTGAAAAAGTACCGTGCATTGCAGCGTAAGGAGATGGAGTATCCTCATCTTTACTACATGAAAATTGGATAGTAATTAAAGCGAATAATACTAATAATGATAATAATTTTGTTGTTTTCATTTTCTAAATATTAAGTTTTATTATTAATAGAATCATTTAAAAGGTTGGTTAAAAAAGCATTCAGCTTATGAGTGTCTTGGCAGAAAGCCTAAGCTTTCTGCTCATTTCTTGTTATTATTTTATGTTCTCACATGCAATTCTCACAATCTTATGAAGGTCGTAATGTCCCCAAATTCTAATTGTTGAAGAGTATCTTCCTCCACCTTCATAATCTTTTACAAATAAGATACTCCGATCAATAAAGTAACATTTCCCATCAGTTCCTTTGTATGCAATGTAAATAGCACATGAGTTTTGTTTGTTCTCAGGATATCCTAAATCGTCTTTTGCAACTTCCCAGTTATTTTTACCATCGTTCACTATTGCAACTTTTAGCACCTGAGCGATATATGAACCCCACTCACGTTTCACAATTGCTTTAATATTATTTACGCTTAAAGCCGGATCTTTAAATACAGCACTTTTCTTTTTAAACGCAACAGGTAATTGTTGGTTCTTAGCAATATTTTCTTCCACTTTAGTCATTGCAGCTTTAGCATCGGCAGCCATTTTTGCTTTGTCCATTCCTGTAAGATCAATAGAAAATTCACCTGCAGCCCAACCATTTGTAGGCTGATATTTATAAACTGAAACATTGAATTTATGTTTACGAGGAGAAAGTTTTGCAAATTTATCCATCCACATTCCAGCATCCCACTGACTTGCTTTTGCAGGATCAGGCATGATATCCATTAAGAAGTATGCTTTATTCTTTTCATATTCTTTTTTATCGATATAGCATTGAACATAGTCAGTATAGCTTACGTTATGGTCAATATTCGTAAAATACTTAAAAAATAATCCTTTATCGTCTTTACCGGGTTCGCCCATTAATTTCATTTTCTTTGGAAGAAAAACAATAGCATAAATATGATCGTTTAATGAGAACTCTGTTGTGAATTTTGAAGGATCAATATTATTTGGATCAATTGGCTCCTTTGAGTAGAAAATCCTTCCTGGGTTTTCTTTATGAAAGTCGCATAAATAGGTGCCTTTATAAACCGGACCAGCAATTTCATCCCAAGCAGTATAAAAATCGATAGCTCCATTTTTAATAGCCTCTGAATTTGGAAATGCTTTTTTAGATGCATCAATTGCAGGTTTTATTTTTTCCAGTTCATTAATTGCCTTATTTATATTATTCGGGTATTGCTGTCTTTTGCTGTAAAGTGAATGAACATAAGTAATTTGCTCATTTACTCGAGGCATTGCCTTTGTTTCAAAATCATTTGGAAAGGTTGTTTCAAAAGCAAGAAACGCTTCATAATCTTGTTTCCAGAATTCGTTACCAGGATTCCCCTTTTCTTTAACTTCTTTGATTGCATTTGCGTAATCAAGTTCCTTAATGTCTTTTGCAAAATCTTCAAAATAGTAAGGGTATTGCCCCAAATTAACAATGTTTCTGTTGATATTTTTTACTAAGCTGATTTTTCTTTTTGTAGATTGTATGTATTCCTTATTGTCATCTTTTTTTACAACTTTTGTTGTTGTGTTTGTTGTTGAAGTTGAAGTGCTTTTATTATTATTTGTATTACTTGCTACAATAGTACCAGTACTCTTGTTCAAAGAACCAAAAAACTTTTCAGCTTCTTCATCAGCAACATAACTGCCTGGAGATTTAATAGATAGCCTATATACTTTGTTCCCATTATAGTAAACACAAAGTACAGCCTTTTTCCTTTTGGTTCCACCTTTAGCCATTGTCATAGCTTTTCCGCCAAAATTCACATTTGAGGTTTCTTGCGCTTTACTTAACATAGCTAAAAAGAAATTGTCAATCTCTCTCTTTGGATTTTTTTCTTTATAGAACTCAACCTCAGCACGATATTCATTATCACCGTCTTTTAATTTCACGACATATTTTCGTACCTGCTTCGTTTTGGTATCTTTAATAACCTGTGCAGTTCCAGGATCAGCTGGGAAATTAATAGAAAGATCCGCCTCTGGGAACTTATAATTTGAATATTGCGCTTTTATCCCAAAAGCAATAATTAAAACAATAAATAGTGCGCTGATTTTTTTTAATTTTCTCATGATGTCCATTTTAATTAACAATAAATTATTTGCTTTTTATCAAGATTTCTTTTAGTTTTTTTGTTAAAAGCTCTACTACAGAACCTGAGGCAAAATTCAGCATTAATCTTGTAACCCTCTAATAATGAGACACCACAAAGACCCTACAGGTAAAAAAAAAGACCCTACAAAGGCACTACAAGCAGGAATGCAAGACGTAGCAAAGGATCGTCGATGTCAAAAATTGAAAATCATCAATAGAAAATGATCTACTTTAGCAATCAGGTAGGTGAATATTAAAAATATGAAAAGGATTTTATTCATTTTAACGCTTTTTGGTTTAATAAATACGACTTATGCTCAACAAAAAGTAGTAGATAGCCTGAAAATAGTTATAAAGAAATCAGGTGAAGAGGATAAGGCAGAATTATTAAACAAAATTGCCTTTGAATCATTTTTAATTGGGAAGCCGAAAGATTGTATTTCTTATGCCAAAAATGCATTGGAAATAGCTAAAAAACTCAATCAAGCTGAACAGGAAGCCATGGCTTATAAGAATGTAGCTATTGGTAAAACATTCACAGGTGATGAAGAGCAGGCCTTTCAGTTTTATCAAAAAGCAATTGATGCTTTCACGAAAGTTTCCAATTATGAGCAAATTGCAAGAATATATAACAATATATCTCATATTTACCTTTCTTGCGGGGATTTAAATAAAGTACATGATTTTCTTTTCAAAGCATATGAATTAAGAAAAGAGCACGATATACCTGATGTGGCTCTGTTAAGCAGCCTGTCTAATTTCTATCAATTACTTGGGAGGTATGATAAAAGTCTTGAATATATACTAGGGTCAATTAAATTGGCCGAAGAGAAAGGTGATATTACAGGAGTAGCCTTCGGATATAATGGCCTTGCATATAATTATCAGGTAATGAATGATTTTAAAATGGCAAAGATTTATTACCAAAAGGGCTTGAATCTATTTGAACAATTAGAGCAAAAAAAACAATGCGCTGCACTTTATAATAATCTGGGAGATATTTATGTTAAGGAACAAAAATTTGATTCCGCTTACTTATTTTTACAAAAATCATTAAGAATTAAGGAAGAGTTAAATTATGATGAAGGAAGAATATTTTCACATATTACCATTGGAGATTATTATACAAAAACAGATACAATTTCAAAAGCAATAACAAGTTATGAAAAAGCCATTAGCATAGCTAAACAAAAGAATATTTCGCACTTGCTAGCTTTAGCATATAATAAAATTGCAATGCTTTATTACCAACTAAACCAACAAAGCGAGGCAAAAAACTATTTTTCAAAAAGCAATAAGCTGGCTGACCAAAACAATAGTTTAGATTTGTTAAGTTCAAATCACTCATATCTCTACAAAATAGATTCAATCGAAGGAAACTATAAGTCTGCTTTTTTTAATTTACTTCAATATAAAAAATCTGCGGATTCGATTCTTGATGAGACTAAACATAAACAAATTAAAGAACTTGAATTTAGATACGAAACCGAAAAAAAAGAACAACAAATCTCTTTTTTATCTAAACAAAACAGAAATCAGAAAATTACAAATATTATCATCACTATTGCACTGGTATTGTCTGTTTTAACGATGATTTTGTTGTACAGCCGCTTTAAAATGAGACGTAAAATTCTTAAAGCTAAAAAGTTACAAGCCGAAGCAGAGCTCGAAGAGCAAAAAGCCATTCAAAGACAGCAAGAACTGGAATCGAAACTAAAACTTGAAGAAGAACAACGAAAACAGGAAGAGCTGAAAGCACAGGCAGAATTAACCATTTTAAATAACGAAAAACTACAGGCCGAGCTTGATTACAGTCATCGAGAATTAAGCTCAACTACCATGTATGCCTACCAAAAAAATGAAATATTGAATAAAATTAATGAAATTATAATTCAATTAACGCCAGAAAACCAAGAAACGAAGGAAAAA
>JBNKJW010000194.1:0-59542 GCA_050291445.1 Bacteroidales bacterium
AAAAGAATTACATATTGGTATAACGGTAATAAAAACAAAAAAATTGCACCAAAAGAAGTAGCTTATTCACTGTATGTGATGGCATTAGCCGGGAAACCTAAAATGTCGTACATGAATTATTACAAATCACGAAGAGATGAGCTGAGTTTGGATGCCAAGTATCTTCTTGCAACAGCATATGCATTAACTGGTGATAAAAATAAATACCAACAAATTGTACCACCTGAGTTCAGCGGTGAAGAATCAAGGTCAGTATTTGGTGGAAGTTTCCATTCGCCTATTAGGGATGAAGCCATTTCGCTAAATGCGATTTTAGAGGTGGATCCTGGCAGCCAGCAGGTAGGCATCATGGCAAAGCATTTGTCGGAAAAAATGAAATCCAGAAGGTATTTAAGTACACAAGAAAGGGTTTTTGCTTTCTTAGCCATGGGGAAAATTGCCAAACAGGCTGCTCAAAGTAAAATTTCGGGTGAAATATTATCAAATAACCAAAAAGTTGCAAGTTACAATAACAACACTGTTTCGTTAAAAACTGATCAATTAAAGGGTGGTGATATTTCGATAAAAACAAATGGAAAAGGACGCTTGTATTATTTCTGGGAAGCTGAAGGAATTAGTGAAGATGGCTCGTACCTTGAAGAGGACAAATACTTAAAAGTTCGTAAAACTTTTTATGACCGCTTTGGTAAACAAATTACTAATAGGCAGTTTAAACAGAACGATTTAGTAGTGATTAAACTAAGCATTCAGGGCAGTTATAGCACAAGCATTGAAAATGTGGTAATTTCTGATATCCTTCCGGCAGGATTTGAAATTGAAAACCCACGTATTAGTTCTGTTCCTGGAATGGGTTGGACAAAGAACAAAGGCTATCCAAAATATACTGATATTAGAGATGACAGAATTAATTACTTTGTTACTGTGACCAATTCTTTGAAAAATTACTATTATGTTGTAAGGGCTGTAACTCCGGGTACTTTCCAAATGGGGCCGGTAGGTGCTGATGCCATGTATAATGGTGAGTATCACTCATATAGTGGGGGAGGAGTGATTAAGATCATTCGAAACTAGTGCTAAGTCAAGGCTAATTTGTCAGGTGACAACACCTGACAAGTGCACCAGCCAGGTGTTGTCACCTGGCTAATTGCCAGAAATATCAAATTTGACTTAACACTGGTGGCTAAAATAAAAGTTTAGTCTTGCTTAGTAAACAAGATAGGGCACAAGTGAGAATACTTGTGCCATCCTATTCAAAAGGCGCGCGAATTTTCGTGCGCCTTTTTATTTCCTTTGATTATAATATAAAATTCAATTAAAATGAATCGTTACCGCTGTTATACCAAACTGCTATCAAGATAATTAAAAAGGCTTTAGTATAACTTAGAGAACGAAGTGAACGTTCTCATGACCAAAGGGAATAATGCCGAGGGATTAGTATGTTAGGGAATTTTAATTTCCGTTACATGATAACCATTCGGTATTAGTAATTGGTATGCTTCACAAGCTTACAAACCAAAACTGCCAGTCGATCGGCATATACAAAGCCATTTTAAAATTTCAATTTATAATATTTCAAACTGGCATAGTATATATGAAAACTGCCTAAAGACACGATGACCTGAGGTAAATTTACTATTTTAGTGTTTTAGCTTAGAGATTTTTCCTACTGCCAGAAGGTAATTGGCATAAAAAAAGCCCCGAAATTTCGAGGCTTCAATACTTTAAAACTCAATGAGTTCGATGTCTATGTCTGTCATTTCATCGTATTCTTCACCCATGGCTTCCATGTCTTCATCAATTTCTCGATAATACCAGTATACTTTAACATCATGTTTTTTACCCATCTCATCCAAAATCTTCACCATTTTGGTAACATACCTAGCCGAAGCAGTGTTGTAGTAATCTAATTTAAAGGTAAAATTAGTTTTTGAGTTAGGCTTTTCTGCATAAACTTCTAACCATCTTATTACTGGTATGTAAAATTCATCCGCATCTTCTGGTAATGAACGGCTCGAAATTTCAAATATGTTGTTAGCAGGATCAAAATGTATCCTGGGTGTTTCTTTTGTATCATCAACTATTAAGGCATTCATTTTATTCGATTTTTTTACAACTACCTGAAGCATGAAAAAAGATAACTTTTTATCTATTTGATGAAAGTTATAACTTAAATTGGCTTTGCTTTTTTTCTTTAAATCTAATAAACCTAGTCCTTTTTTCCGATTCTGTAAATCGAAATCTTGTAGGATTTCGTTGTATTCTTTTACTAAGCTGCTGTTTTCCAGGCTATTAGTGTAATCAATGTTTTCTCTTAATTTTTCAACCTTCTCATTTTTCACATAATTACCTGATATTAGAACATAACTTTCTTCTGTTTCGGTAATTAAAAAAATGCCAGGTTTCCAGTCCATTTCCTGCGAAAAATTATCGGCATGTTTAGAAATATTCTGGAGCATTTCAACCATTAAATTGTATATTTTAACAGTTATGGTTGATTCATGCAACTGAGATTCAACTATTGACAGTAAATTTAGTAAAGAATTTTGATTAAATGCGCCTTTAAAGAATAAAATTACATTGTCTTGTACAAGAATATCATGTAATTCTTTAATATTTTCAATTGAGTATTTATAATCGGCAACTGTTTCCGGCATTTCTACATGCTTCATCGGAATTTCAGTATTCAAGTAGAAATAAGAATGTTTTTCGTCAATTTTTCTAAAATCATATTCTAACTTATTGCCTGAACGCTTTGCCATTTCAATTAAACCTAAACCTGCTCCTCCTTTTTCGGTAAATGAGGTTGTGCTTCTTGTTGACCTTGAATAATCTCTCAATTCATCATGCTCCATTTCATTGATGGTATCAATTTTCTGTTTTAAAGTATTGATATCCTCCGCCTCAATTAAATTACCAGTAGTTATATAATACTTGAAGTTACGCCTGTGGATGGCGAATAAACTGTATTTATCTGGCGATTTATGAAATGCTTCGCTATGGTGCCGGGCAATATTTTGCAAACTTTCACCCATAATAAAATATATTTTTGCCTTAATTTTTAATGCATCTGATGTTTGATCAAGGGCTTCACTGGCCAGGTCTAATATTCCGGCAACTATTTCAGGTGTAAAATCACCTCTAAATACATATTCCAGGTCGTCCTGGAGTAATTCTGACAGCAAAAAATTCCTGTCAAGGTTTCTGTGCAACCTTATCTGATCCCCTTGAATAAACATCTATATACTGTCTTATCTTTGATAAAACGTAAAAGTATCTAAATTATTTCAATTTTTAATAATGCTTAAAATAACGAATAATTAGTCTTCTACATTTTGCTTTTTCCATCAAACCATCTATTTAGATGACTAAAGCATAAAATTATTTTATTAATTTAATTTTAGCAAAATAGTATTTGCTAACAATTTACATCTATTTGATTTAGTTTTCAATACTTCCACAAAAACCCTGCTATTTTTTAGTAGTTTGGTGTCTTTTTTTAAATAAATCTGTCAATAAGTCTTTTCTGCCTATGCTCAGAAGCTTTCTTTCTATTTGATATCTGTTTTCACGTTTGTACCAGAAAAAGAAGATACGTTGACTAAGCTTACTGTTTTTATCCCTGGCTGTGTATAACTTTTTCATCGTATATGGATGATATCCAGAGTAATAGACCACGGTTGCTACTGTCATTGGTGTGGGTGTAAAATCCTGCACCTGTTCCAGTTTAAAGTTCAGTTCTTTAGTTTGAATGGCCAGTTCTGCCATATGTTCTGCCTTGCTTCCTGGATGGCTAGAAATAAAGTAGGGGATAAGTTGTTGTTTCATACCCATATCTTTATTAACTTTTTCAAAAAAATTGTTGAATTTTTTGAATAATTTAAACGAAGGTTTCCGCATTTGTTTTAACACTTCATCCGAAGTATGTTCCGGGGCAACTTTCAACCTTCCTGATACATGATTTTCTACCAGGTTTTTTGCATACCTTTTTTTATCCTCTACAATTTTCTCATCCCGGTTAAAAAATAAATCGTACCTGATTCCACTTCCTACAAATATTTTTTTTATCCCATCAATTTTTGATGCTGATTGATAGAGGTTGGTTAATGGATCGTGATTGGTATTTAAGTTTTTACAAATGGTAGGAAAAATGCAGGATGGCCTTTTGCATTTTGCGCAAGCATCAAGATCGATGCCTTTTAGTTTATACATATTTGCCGAAGGACCACCCAAATCAGAAATATAACCTTTGAAGTCGGGCATTTTGGTTATTTCTTTCAACTCTTTTAAAACAGAATTTTCGGAACGGCTTTGGATAAATTTTCCCTGATGCGCTGATATGGTACAAAAGCTACAACCACCAAAACAGCCCCGGTGAATGTTTACCGAGAACTTTATCATTTCGTAAGCTGGAATTGGTCCTCGTTTAAAATATTTGGGGTGAGGCACCCTGGTATAAAACATGTCGTAAATCTGATCAATTTCTTCCTCGCTTGATGGCTGGTAGGGTGGGTTGACCACAATGGTTTTGTTCATTGCTTTTTGCACTAGCACATTGGCTTGCATCTTATTGGATTCCAGCTCTATGTGTTTAAAATTGGCGGCGTATTTCCTTTTATCTTTTAGGCATTCTTCATGCGAAGCTAGGTTTATAACATCCTCATTGTCAGTTTGTTTTCTGCTTGTGTCCAGGACGAAAGCGGTTTGAGGGACATCCTGAATCTCATTGATTGTTTTGCCATCAAGAAGTTGCTGGGTAATTTCTGTTATTGCTTTTTCACCCATTCCATAAACCAATAAATCGGCTTTGCTGTCGATTAAAATACCTGGTTTTAATTGATCCGACCAATAATCGTAATGAGTCAGCCTACGCAATGAAGCTTCTACGCCACCTAAAATTATTGGTGTTTCGGGATATATTTTTTTAATTATGTTGGAATAAACTGTGGTTGCATAATCTGGCCTAAAGCCACTTTCTCCTCCTGGTGTGTAGGCATCATTAGAACGAAGGCGTTTGTTTGCGGTATAATGGTTGACCATTGAATCCATGTTGCCGGAACTGATTCCAAAAAACAGTCTGGGTTCTCCTAGTTTTTTAAAGTCGCGTAAGTCGTCCTGCCAATTTGGCTGTGGCAAAATGGCAACTTTTAATCCCATGTTTTCAAGTACCCTCCCAATCATGGCAATCCCAAAAGACGGATGATCCACATAGGCATCTCCTGTAATAAGGATTACATCCAGTTGTTCCCATCCTCTTGCTTTAACTTCCTTTAATGTTGTTGGAAGGTGTTTATGTTTGAAATCAGACATTGATATATTTGTATGTTAAAATTTTGCTTTTCAATTACTTTTTTTGTTTTGTTTTGTTCATTTGTCTTCGACAGGTTCAGGCATCATTACAAGAATGGTCACTGAGCTTGTCGAAGTGACTATTGTCATGTCAAGTGTCAAGTTTCTTATGATGTCATCTGGCATTAGGCTCCGGTCATTTGTAAGTATTGACAAATGACTATTCAACATCGTTTAGTTAAGCATTTCCGACTTCGACTCCGCTCAGTCTTTAGACCTATGCTGAATGACAAACGGTTGATATGCAACGACTTATGACTGATGAAAAGTGCTAAGCACCAAACTCACACCTGAAATATTATTCTTAACATAACACTAATGTTATCCATTTATTCATAAATTGTTGCTACAATTCTTCTGCTTCCGCCATGATCTCTAAATTCGCAAAGGTAAATTCCTTGCCAGGTTCCCAAATTCAATCTGTGATTGGTAATTGGAATGGTTAACGAGCACCCCATTAATGAAGATTTTATATGGGCAGGCATATCATCACTTCCTTCTAAAGTATGGGTATAATAAGGCTCATTTTCTGGTACAATATGGTTGATAATTGATTCAAAATCAGTACGAACCGATGGATCTGCGTTTTCATTAATTGTTAGGCCTGCCGAGCTGTGCTGGATAAACAAATTCAATAAGCCTTGTTTTGGCAATTGACCCAGTTCTTGTTCAACAATTTTGGTTACCAAATGATAACCTCTTCGCATGGCAGGTATCCTAAATTCAACTTGCTTAATCATAAAATTATTTTTTAGGGCGATTTTTTCGCAAAATAAGTATATTTTTCAGACTCTTTTCAGATTATTTAGAATTGTTTGTATAGTGAAAGATGATAAATTAATTTTGAAATTTTAAAGAATGAAGAAATTTGTAAGGTATTCGTTATTTTTTTTCTTGATATGGTTAGTTACTCACAGTATTTTTATTTCCATTGATGGTTTGAGTGATAATTTTGCAACTTCTGATGTAGCAGTTGTTTTAGGAAATAAAGTAAACAAAGATGGAAAACCCTCTGAAAGATTAAAAGCCAGGCTGGATGTGGCAGTAAATTTATTTAATGACAGCTTGGTTCGGTTTATTGTTGTTTCCGGAGGTGTTGGGAGTGAAGGTTTTGATGAAGCATTGGTAATGAAAAACTATTTAATTAGAAAAGGAGTGGGAGATGGATTTATTATTGTTGATAATCAGGGATATAACACCTTTTTAACAGCCAGTAATTTTGTGGAAATAAATGAAACCTATCACTTCGAATCCCTCGTTCTGGTTTCTCAGTTTTTCCATTTAAGTAGAACCAAGCTTATTTTTAGGAAATTTGGTTTTAAAAAACTTTCAACTGCACATGCAAAGTATTTTGAATGGAGGGATATTTATTCACTTTTACGTGAATTTCCTGCTTATTATAAGTATTTGTTCAAATTCGGTTAAAGGCTAAAAGGCTAATTTGCATGAACTACCGTGCGAATTTTCACACGGTAATTTGTGATAAAAGTGATATGTAGATAATTAATCAGCTTTTGTCATCAGTACAAAAGTAGTAACGCATCCTTTTCGCTTTTCAACATATTCCACCCACTCTTCTTCTACACCCAAATCCTCATCTTTTTCCCTGATTTTAATCTTTTCTTTGTATTCAGGAATATCAATTATAATTTTTAAATTTTGAATTTCTTGAGGGCTAAATTCAAAATAAGGATAAACAGTTTTGCTGTATTTGTAGTCCCAATATTCCTTTAGAGCGCATTCGCCTTTTTTATTCTCTTTTGTTTCACCTGGCACATTCAATAACGTTTTTCCCGTTTTTGTATCAATAATTTCAAAATTCATCCTGTTATTAAAAATGGTGCTGGCATAAAATGAAATCCGGTATTCGTAACCTGGTTTTAAACTAACATTTTGTTCATATTTGTTATTAGTTGAACACTGAATACTTTTCGATAATTCACTCTTTTCATACGGAGGTATAGCTTTTCTGTAGGCTAAGGTTGTTTCACAATCAATTTGCGAAAATGCGTTGATACCAATAAATAGCATGCAAAATAAAACAAGTTGTTTCTTCATAATTTTTACAATATTGATTAATAGATTGGAATAAAAGGGTTATAATCTATCAACAGGCTTTATGTTAGTTTTATTGTTGCTGAGTTGAAGAAAGTAAAGCTTTATTTTTATAAAAAAGCCCTAAATCAAGTTCAAGAAGGAACTTAATAAAGGGCTAATTAAAGTTTAGGTTAATAAGAAGAGAATTAATTCATGTTAGCTTCGGTAAAATTTCGACCTACTTTAAGCGCTTTTAAGTTTATATCAACAATTTCTTGCCCTTTTCGGCCAAATATAGATTTGATACCTTCTTCCAGTTTTTCATACGAAATGTTCAAAAATGGTGATGCTGCACCTAAAACAATGATATTTGATGATCTGGAGGCTTTTATTTCTTTGGCCATTGTATCGGCATCTAAGGCAATGTGTCGGTTCATTGCTTTAATACTATCCATTACCATTTTCATATCAGGATAGTTTGGGATATTTACGAATGGAGTTGTGTTGGTTATTAACCATCCATTTTTAGATAAATAGGGCAAATACCTTAAGCCTTCAATGGGCTCAACGGAAATAATTACATCTGCTGTTCCGTGTGGAATTAAATCTGACGCAATAGGTTTTTCGGAAATTCGTAAGTGAGATTGGACTGCACCGCCACGCTGACTCATTCCATGAACTTCGGATTGCTTTAAATGCATGTTGTTATGCAGGGCAGCCATGCCAACTGTGGCACCAATGGTTACTATGCCTTGTCCGCCTACACCTGATAATATGATATCTGTTTTCATATGCTTTATTTTTTTTCCATGAATTACACAAATTAGCACTAATTTTATAAGACTGTATTTTCGTGTTAAATGTGTTGTTAGTGGTTGTTTTAAGAAATATTATTTTAGATCAAGTTCTTTCAACTTTTCGGTTAAACCCTTGTCCCGTAATGTCTGGATGCATTGCCTACGCGGAATAATTACTGAAACCCCGTTGTATTTAAATTCATCTTTCATTGTTTGTACCATTAGCTCATGGTTCTTTTTTGTAGGATTCATCGCTATAATGTGCTCTGGAGCAATCCCTAAGCCTTTGCAGATAGCTTCAATATGTCCGAGGGCTTTCGAGTCCTGTTGGCCTGTCATTCCGGTAGTAAAATTATCGGAAATAAGCACCGTAATGTTGGTGTTTTCTGCAACAGCATCAAGCAAGCCAGTCATTCCAGAATGAGTAAAAGTAGAATCGCCAATAACTGCAACAGCTGGTTGCAAGCCGGCATCGGCAGCTCCTTTTGCCATGGTGATTGAGGCGCCCATATCAACGCATGAGTTAATGGCTTGAAGTGGCTCCAAGGCTCCCAAAGTATAGCAGCCAATATCAGAAAATACATGACCATCGCCATGCTCATTTAAAGCCTCATTTAGTGCTTTGTAGGCATCAATGTGGCCGCAGCCCGTGCACATTGCCGGGGGACGGTTGTTGATAAAATCAGGAACCTGCAGGGTTTCTTCAAAATTAAAGCCGAGTGCAAGCCCGACCAGCTTGGGGTTTAATTCGCCGTCTCTTGGCAAGGTGCCATCCAGTCTGCCTTTTACTTTTTCTCTTTCAAGGAAACCTTTCAACATTTCCTCAACTATTGGATATCCTTCCTCCAGCACAAGAATCTCATCACATTCAGCAAAAAGCTTTTCAACTTGTTTGCGTGGCAATGGATATTGTCCAAGTTTTAAAACTGGGTGCGGAATTTCTGTATCTTGATAATTTTCTTTTAAATAATTCATCGATATTCCACAAGCAATTATTCCCAGACTTTTATCTTTTCCATCTGAATACTGGTTAAAGTCAGATTTTTCTGAAGCATGCTCAAAATTAATTTGGTTAGCCAAAAGGCCTTTGTACCTTTTGCGTGCAATAGAAGGCAGTAGCACAAACTGGCGCATATCGCCCGGAAGCTTTAGCTTGTTTTCCTCTTTAAGTGCTAATTGCTGAACTCCCGATCTTGAGTGAGACAACCTTGTTGTAATTCTAAGTAGTACCGGAACCATGAATTTTTCGGATAATTCAAAAGCATGGTAAGTCATGTCGTAAGCTTCTTGTTGGTCGGAGGGTTCTAAAACAGGAATCATGGCAAATTTTGCGTAAAACCTCGAATCCTGCTCATTTTGAGATGAATGCATGGATGGATCATCGGCAACAGCCACTACAAGGCCTCCATTTACACCAGTAATGGCTGAATTTATAAAAGCATCGGCAGCTACGTTTAAACCAACATGCTTCATGCAAACCAGTGTCCGTTTTCCTGCGTATGACATGCCCAAGGCAGCTTCCATTGCTGTTTTTTCATTGGTTGACCATTGGCTGTGGATTTTTCGTTCTTGTGCTAATTTATTATGTTGTATGTATTCTGTAATTTCGGTTGATGGTGTTCCCGGATAAGCATAAACACCTGATAAACCTGCGTCAACTGCGCCCTGAGCAATAGCTTCGGCTCCAAGTAATAGTAGTTTTTGCATAGCAAATATGTTTTGAAGATTCTATTATCAATTTACGAAATAAAGTTGTACTGTTTTACCTTTTGGGTAGGTGCTACCTAGGTAGTATCGTTAATTTATGACTGTTAAACAATCACATAACATCAATTGTAAACAACCACTAATACAGTGGTTTAAATCTGAGGTTGTCTCTTCGCTTAAGTACAGCAAAAAGTATTCTTGATAATATTTGTTTGTAGGTTTCCATTATCTCACTTGTGTAGCAAATTTAATGATATTTTGGTAGTTTTCAAGGTAATTGTGTTAAAATAGGTTGATAGGTGATAAAGATCATGAATTTATCTGCGAATTGCATGAATTAGGTTGAGGTTTGTCCGCGAATTACACAAATTTCACTAATTGGGTTGACCCTTCCTTTGCTCAGGGTGATAGGTTTAGGACAATAAATGAGGTTTAGCTGTTAGTAAACGCAAAATACTTGCCAGTTGATATTGCTTTGCTTAATTTTGCATGATAAAACAGATATAACTATGGCTAAAATACTTGTGACAGGCGCTAATGGACAACTTGGTTCTGAAATTCAGCAACTTGCTGGAAAGTATACAGCGCTTGAGTTTTTGTACACTGATGTTGACACACTTGATATTACTGAATATAATGAGATAAAGAATTTATTTCAGAAAGAACCTGTTGATTACATTATTAATTGTGCGGCATATACCAATGTTGATAGAGCGGAGGAAGATTATGAAAATGCTGTAAGAATTAATGTTGATGCTGTAAGTAATTTAAGAAGGGCTTCGGAAGAGTTTGGTTGTAAAATTATCCATATTTCTACCGACTATGTTTTTGACTCGTGTAAACAAAATGTACCATTTAAAGAGCAGGATAAAACCTTTGCAGAATCGGCTTATGGCTCCACAAAACTTAGGGGTGAGCTATCCTTACAACAGTTTGATAATTATATGATTATACGTACATCTTGGTTGTATTCATCATTTGGGAATAACTTTGTAAAAACCATGTTGCGTTTAGGAAAAGAGCGTGATGAACTCGGGGTTATTTTTGACCAGGTAGGCACCCCTACTTATGCCAGGGATTTAGCTTATGCAGTTTTGGAAATTATTAGTTATTCTGAAAAAAATAATAACTTCAAAACAGGAATTTATCATTATTCAAACGAAGGGGTTTGTTCGTGGTACGATTTTGCCACCGAAATTATGCGAATTGCTAATTTAAACTGCAAAGTAAAGCCCATTGAGACCAAAGATTATCCATTACCAGCCAAAAGACCACCTTACAGCGTTATGAATAAAGGCAAAATTAAAACCGAATTTGGGCTGGAAATACCACATTGGGTGGAAAGTTTGAAGGAATGTATGGAAACGCTGTAGTATTGCAGGTAGGGCAAGTTCAGTTTGTCACCTGTCGAAGCCTTAATATGTTAATGTCTAATCTCAATTTAAAGATGAACAGTTATTCTCTTAGTAGAGGATCGATTAACAGAACAGTGAAAGTACAACAGGTGAAAGTTCTTTTTAATAGAATGACAGAAAGTTCTACTTTTAGCGTGTAAATGTGACTCTTTTGTAATTTAAAAAAGAAAAGCACTTGCAGACAATGCTGAAATAGCAACTATAAATTATGTGGGAGTTGTTTTTATAAAGATATTGCAGGCAAGTATAAACGGAAAAAAGAAACATGAATAGAACCGAAAAAATTATAGCTGATTTCCCACCAATTTTTAAAATCTTCTATTAGCTATGGTAGAAAAATATATTAGATATTAAATTCATACAATATGAAAAAAATCAAATTTACAATTGTTATTCTAGTATGTGCTATGATTGATTCTTATGGACAGATTGGATATCAATTTAAGGAAAAACCGGGGCAATTAATGGGCGCACTCGACATTAAAGGAAAAAAAATAATTGATCAAAAATATAATCATTTTGAAAACAAAGGGGGCTTTATTTACGCAAATCAAAATTTAAAGTTATCATATGATTTATACACTACTGAAGGGGAAAAAATTGGAGAAAACATTGATGATTTTAGGCTCTTTGAAAGTAAAAATTTCGTAATGTTAAGAGAATACAATGGAATTGGATTATTTTCAAAAGGCAAATGGGGGCTCTATGATATCAAGGGAAATAAAATCACCAATTATAAATATGACAACCTGTATGGAACATTTGGGCTTCCAAATCACATGAGAGTGAAAAATAAAATAGATAATGAAGTTTACTATTTATTAATAGACAGTACAGGGAAAGAACTTTTCCAAACTACAGACAAGAGGGCAATATCTGATTATTGCGAGAGTTTATTAAAAAAGCTCAATATCATATTAGAAGATACAGAAATGGTTGAAGATGGAGCTAAAGATGATAAATATAAAATTTTTAGTGATCCTACTACAGAAAAATATGGCTTAAAAAAAAAATCTGATGTTATAGTGGATACAAAATATGATTTAATTCTTTCAGATTATTTTGAATGCTGTGAGCTTTTTGTAGTAAAAATTGAAAATAAATTTGGTGTTATAAACAAAGAAGGAACGGAAGTATTACCAGTTAAATTTGAAAAAGTTTTGGATATTGGATATGGCAAAGTAATAGGAAAGCTAAATAATAAATGTATTGTATTTGATGTAAAAACAGGGGAGGCTCTTTGGGAAACAAAATACGATTATCTTGCATTTATTTAATTGAAAACCAAATAAAAATTAAGCTCCTTCGTAGAGGTCTTTAATTTATCAACTGATTAGTGCTTCTGATTGATAAAATAGAACATTAAATGACAACCAGGCGGTAATATTAGCTAAACATCATGCTGATTATCAGTTAGATTGAAAGCTCAATGCATTGCGAAATATCGCCAAATTGTTAATTTATTTGCTGATGCTCATGAGGCTAAAGGTTGGCTTTTAGATAAATGAAGATAAAAACAAAATTAAAAACTTGGCTATTTGCTAATTGAAAGTGCTGTACTTTTATTCCCTTTCAGCATTTAGCTTGCCTTTGGCATACCACGAGGCTTTAGTTTTCCAGCAGTATCACCGTCGGCAAGCCTATGGCGACCGAGGGGTGTAAATCCTGCCTAAGCAATTTGCTGTTTGTTTAGGTGAGTTGCAGTTAGGAAAACCAGCCATTTTCTCTTGTGAATTTTCAAAATTAGTTGTTAGTGATTGTGGATCTAAAAGTTGGTTTCTAGCAAGCCATCCAATTTCTAATAGCTAAGCCCTAAGTTCTTGCTATTATTTGGCAATCCCCATTTTTATTAGTTCAGAGTTTACTTTCAAGCCATTTTTTTTAAGATTGGTTTCTCTGACTTCGAACTTTTGTTTACCCCCGTCAACAATAAAATTAATACCTGCTCCTTTGTCTATTGAACCTGGACTATCGGCAACAACTACCACTGGTTTTGTTTTGTACTTGGCAATTACACTGCCTAGGCTTCCATTATTGCTTGCAGGAACATAAACCAAATGACAATTTTGTAAAGCACCTGCTGATGCAAAATCTACTACTTTAATACTTTGTGTGCCCACTTTTCGGCTGGCAACATATCCTTTTAGTTCATTACTCATAGCAGGGCTCCCAAGCACACCAATCGTAAAATCGCCACCTTGTGTTGGCCACGAAATATACTTTGTAAAAGTATAAATAAATACTGCTTTTAGTTTCTCGTTTTGCGAGAATACCAGCGAGGGAAGGAGTAAAAACAAAATAACAAAGTATAATTTTTTCACAGTATTATAAGCTATCTTTTAAAGAATACAATACCATACAAGTGGGCTCATATGGTAGCACTAGCAGCCTAAAACGTTTCAAAGCTATCATCTTCTTCAATATCCAAATCTATATCAAAGCCTTTTTCTGCAGGTTTTATTTCTGGTTCAGTTGGTTTCTGTTCAGCTTTCTTTTCAATTGCTTTTGTTTCTGTTTTGGTCTCAACTACCTTGTTTTCAGTTTTAGGTTCAATTTTATCAATTTCTTTTTCATTTAATTGCTCTACTTTCGTATCAGGCAATTCATCATCACTTATTTTAAAGAACGAAACACTTTGCATCAACTTTTCAACTTTTGATTCCAGTTCTTTTGAGTTATTTGACATATCGCCTGAAAAGGTTGAATTTTGCAAAGCAATACCATTAAGGTTAACAGCTGTTTTATGAATCACATCTACATCAGAACTTAATTCGTTAATAGCTCCGGTAATATTTCCAATCAAATTTTTTGTTTTATTTATTTGTGGAATTAATCCATTCGATACTTCATCGGTGGTTTTGGCAATCTCGATACTTAGTTCCGAAAGGCCTTCTATTTCGTTGGCATGCGTTTTACTTCGTTCGGCCAATTTACCTACTTCCTGTGCAACCACTCCAAATCCTTTTCCCTGCTCACCAGCCCTGGCAGCTTCAATAGCCGCATTTAACGACAGAATATTTGTTTGAAATGCAATATCGTTTACATCGTTAACCTTCTGGGATATCATGTTAAGGGCATCAAACGTTTTGGTAACATTAACACTATTATTTTGAATACTACTGGCAAAATTTAGTACCAGCTCTTCTGCCCGTTTCGAATTGTCAGCGTTCAAATCAAGGCTGGCAACAATTTTTTCAATAGACTGGTTAATTTCCTGTACATAGCGAGCCTGTTCGCCTGCTCCGTTTGATATAATTTTAGCCCTTTTTGTAAGGGTTTTACTATGGTCTGAAAGAAAAACTGCACTGTCTTTAATTTCGGCAACAATTTTTCTTAGTTCATTTACCACATTGTTAAGAGACATCGACATTTGACCTATTTCATCGCCGGTGTCAACCAGCTCAGTTTGAGGCATTTCACCTCTGCTCATCCGGGTTAAAATGTTATTTAAGCGGTTCACCGGGATAAGTATGCTTCTTGAGGTAAGAATAGCAGTTACTACTGAAGAAATTATCAGGATAAAAAACAGAACTATTGTAAAGGTTTGAAAGGATTTGTTTGTTGACTTGAGCTCCTCGTTTGCTACGGCTGCCTGATTATTAATTCTGGTTTGTAATGCAGATAAATTTTCAAGCACCTTTTCGGTTAATTCAATAACTATTCCTCCTTTGGTGACCATTCCTTGTGCTGGATACAGTAAGCCGGGATCATCATATGCTTCAAACGAATTTAAATCGGCGGTAATTTTTTTGTGTTCAGCAAACAGGCTGTCTTTTACTTGTGTTGTAATTTCATCAACCAGTTTAATATCTTCTTCTAACCATTCGGTTTTTAGCTGTTCCAGTTCGGTAACCATAGCAGGAAAAACCGAATCGTGCAATGTTAACAACCGCTTTTTATCTTCGGTCATATGTTTATCAATAAATACCCAGCTTTTTATCAACATCTTAGAATCGTCAATGATATTGTAGTATTTATTTAGTAATGTTCTTGAAGGTGTGTAGGTATTGATTATTTTCTCAGAGATTGTTTTGTTTTTTTGCGTCCTTACAATAATTATTAACCCAAAGATTAAAACAATTCCTAATAATAAACCAAAGCCAAGCAGTAACCTTTTACCAATCGATAGTTTCATAATATACAGTTTATAACTACACAGGATTTCAATTTATAAATAATTAATCCTTACCCCTTACCCATAATAAAGTATTCATACCGAATGCATGTTCCTGAAAATCAGGAATAATCCTTTGAAATGAAATCAAAACCTTTTTAATTTTCTTAATAGCGGTTTGATATCATCCGGATTTATAGGGGGTTTTTACATTTTTACAATTCAATCTAAAAATGTGTAAAGATAAAATTACATATAAATTGTTGATTAAAAAAAAATATTCGTTTTGTAAGGCGTTAACCCTAAAAAAAACTCCTATTTTGTGAATGTGGGTTTTTATGTTGTATTTGAACCTGAAAGCTATTTGTGTTATGTCAAGAATGATATTTCAGATGCGAGTTTGATGCTTAATAGTTTTTTATCACTTAGAAGTCATTTGTCACAGTGTAGGCCTGGAGACTGAGCGGAGCCGAAGTCGGAAATACTTAACTAAACGATGTTGCAATTTTAGTATTCTTCAGAAATAGTTTTATTATTTTAAGTTTTTATCCTAATAAACTAGGAAACATTCTTGTTACAGAGTTTCTTTTTTTAATTTGCGCTGTTGTGGGTTAAAGTAGGGGTTTGGTGGATATTAAAAAACCGGTTTACTCCCTCATAAATCACCACCAGCACAATTAAAATCACTATCATATTTACAGTGCTGAGTAAAACATCTGCCTGTCCAATAAAGGTAATTTGGTTAATAATACTTGCCCAAAGTGTCATTACAGACATAAAAATGGCAGGTAGGCCTGCAAAATACCAGTAATAACTACCTTTTGTTTTTAAGTAAAGGGTAACTACAATTAGGGAAAGTGCAGCAAGTGTTTGATTAACAGCACCAAAAAGAGGCCAAAGGGCTAGTGCACCATCTCCATTTGCACCTGTTGAAAAGGCTAAAATTCCTGCAGTTATTACTGCAAAAGCTGTGGCAACATACATGTTGTTAAAAGCTTTTATCTTTAACGAAGAAAACACTTCGGTACTGATGTAGCGCTGTATCCTGGTTGCTGAATCAAGGGTAGTGCCTGCAAACGAGGCAACAAAAACACCCATTACGGCTAAAGCAAATTCTTTTGGAATCCCAATTGTGGTTATCATATTGGCCGATCCAGCTACAAATGCAGCCAGCTTTGAGCCCAGTCCTTGTGCAGCTGACCATGATGAATAGTGCGAACTCCAAGCGTCCAGACCTGTCAAAACTTCTCCTTTTGATTCAAAACCCAGCCCAATGCCTGCTGCTACTGCAATAATTACCAAAGTGGCCAGGCTACCCTCTAAAAGCATAGAGCCATAACCAACAAAGGTGGAGTCCTTTTCATTTTTTAATTGTTTGGCTGAAGTGCCTGATGAAACCAATGAGTGAAACCCGCTGATAGCACCACAGGCAATAGTGATAAACAAAAATGGCCACATGGAGGGAGCTTCGGCAGGATGAGCCTGGTAAGCTGGAGCTACAATCTCTAAATTGCTGGCGAAAGCTGCTACTATTACGCCTCCAACTAATAAAATCATAGCTACTACCAGTTGGTAGGCGTTTATGTAATCTCTTGGTTGTAAGAGTGTTGTGACGGGCAGAACAGAGGCTATGAAGGCATAAATCAGTAAAATAATGGTCCATGAGCCTGTTGCAGGTATGCCAAAAAGCACCGGCATTTCAAAAGGAAAATAGCTTCCGAGCCAAACCGTGAAATACATGACAACAACTGCCGCAATAGTATAAAGCGTAATGTTTTTTCCGTCTTTTTTTATTAGGTAGCCCAGTGCAACTGCAATTATTATTTGCGACCAAACCGGAATGACAGAACCCGGGTACATTTTAAAAATAATGGCAATTACCATCCCAAAAATGGCAATCACCACCCATAATTCAAGAAAAACAATAATAAAGAACAATAGTCGCGTTCTTGGGTTAATGTATTTTGAGGTGTATTCTGAAATTGATTTTCCCTGGTTACGCAACGAAATAACCAATGAACCAAAATCGTGGATGCCCCCCATGATGGCACTTCCTACAAATACCCAAATCAATGCAGGAACCCAACCCCAGATAATGGCAATGGCCGGGCCAACAATTGGACCAGTTCCGGCAATGGAAGTAAAGTGGTGGCCAAAAATGATTTCTTTTCGGGTAGGTACATAATCAACGCCATCCTCAAATTCTTTTGAGGGTACATTGGCTTGCGGATTTATTTTGAAAATAAACCTGGAGAGGTATTTTCCATAAATGCGGTACATAAAAATGTATCCGGCAATTGTTATGATGAGTAGGAGGAGTGCGTCCATTTTATTAATTCTGTTTTGCAAATATAAAAAAAGCCCTCAACTGAGAGCCTTTTAATATATATTAGTTTACTTGTGTATTAGTATATTTGTGTATTCTAGCTATATATCAGCAATACACTAATTTCTAATATGCAAATTTACTCCCTACGGTCATGAGAAAGTTCCAGTTTCTAATTTAGTCTCCGAAATCTTCAATTACTTCTTCTTCCATAACCTCTTCTTTAGGCATGCTTAGGTCATCAACCAATGCACGTACATTGCTAAAGAATTGTGATGAGCTTAAATCTGTGTTTTCAAGTATTTCGTTAAGAGCTTCTAACTTAGATTTATCATCTTTTTTACCCATTGCCCTATAAGCCAATACGGCAACTGTAACATCTATATCATCGGCAGTAAGGTGGTCCTTTTTAACCCAACCTTCTCTGTACCAGCCAACTTCTTTTTTCAGGCCTTTTACTTTCACCCATTCTTCTTGTTCTTCTAAAACTACTACATATTGCAGTTTGTCAAATTCATCTTTCCCTGCTGATAAAATATCAGGGCGCTTGTAAAGTTTTGATGACTCTTTAAATGCATAAGCTTCAGCATCAATGGCCATAAATCGCTTTTCAATCCAGCCAGTTGTACCATCAGTTAATTTAATTTTTACATACTCCACATCTTTTTTCGGAACAGTATCTGTAACAGTTTCGCCTAAATAAGTACCTTTTTCCCCAAGGTAAATTGTTGTTTTCCATTTTCCTTTGGCCGAAGGCGTTTCTCTTATCGAAACAGCACTCCATAAACAAATAATTGGTGCTTCTTCAGCTTGCTCAACACCTTCAATGTCCTGTTCAGTGTCTGCAATAGAGTCGTTATCTGTATCGCTATCTGCTTCGCCACCACAAGCGGCAATAAAAAGAGCAAAAACAAATAGTAGTAGGAAAGTCCTTAAGTTGTTCATAAACATAATGGTTTTATTAAATTATTAAATTGATTTAAGATGCAAATTAGAAATAAATTGCTAAACTGAAAAAAAAATTGTTGCTGAAAATGGTTTTTGGCTTTCTTCAGCTAATTCCTCATAATCGATTCAATAATGATTTTGGAAGCTTCTGTAATGTCATTTTTTTTAAGAAACTTTCCGGTTGAAAAACGAATGGTTCCCATGGCTATTTCAATGGGTAGTTTTATTGCTTTTAAAACAGCCGATAAATTAACTCCTTCAGAATGACAGGCTGCTCCGGCTGAGGCTGCAATCCCTTGCATCTCAGCCAATAAAGTGTTGGCTTTAATTTCTGGAAAGCTAATGTTTAAGGTATTTGGTAGTCGTTTTTCGGGATGTCCGTTTAATTTTGCCTTAGGTAATTCGGAAATGATGTTTTGATACAACAAATCGCGTAGTTCTTTTGAATGATTATAGTTTTGCTCATAGTTATTTTGCGCTATTTCCGCTGCTTTTCCAAGACCCACTATTTCCAGCACATTTTCGGTTCCGGCGCGTAGGTTTTGTTCATGATTAGCTCCATGCATGAACTTTTCCAGTTTTGTACCTTCTTTTATGTACAATGCACCAATGCCTTTGGGGGCGTATAATTTATGTCCGGCTATTGAAAGCAAATCAACATCCATTTCTTTAACATCTACTTTTACTTTACCAACCGATTGGGCAGCATCGGTATGAAAGCGGATGTTGTGATTTTTTGCTAATTGGCCAATTTCAGCAATGGGTTGCAAGGTGCCAATTTCGTTGTTGGCATGCATAATGGTAATTAAAATGGTGGTAGGTTTAATGGCTTCTTTAAGTTCTTTAACCGAAACCATTCCAAATTCATCAACCGGGAGGTAAGTGATTTCAAAACCATTTTTTTCAAGGTGTGCACATACTTCCGTTACTGCCGGGTGTTCAATGGAGGATGTAATGATATGATTGCCTTGTTTTTGCATACAAAAGGCTGAACCTTTTATGGCGTAATTATTCGATTCTGTTCCACCACTTGTAAATATTATTTCGTTTGGCTGGCAGTTAATTAACGATGCAATTTGCCTTCGCGCTTTTTCCACAGCTTTTTTGGTAATTACTCCATAATTATGGATGCTTGAAGGATTGCCAAAGTGTTCTGTAAGAAAGGGTTGCATTGCTTTTGCTACTTCCGGATCTATTGGGGTAGTAGCATTATAATCAAGGTAAATGGGCTGCATGTTTTTGATTTTAAAAGTAGTGATTTTTTGATTAGTACACTGATTTTGCATGATTGTTAGGATGAATTGAGATTTATGATGGCACACTGATTAAACGGATGTAACTGATTAGGCGGATTTAATTATTATAATTCTAATGGATCTGTAAATTTGTAAATATTTGTGTTTGTAATGTTTTAGAGAACATTGTTAAAAACAAAATCCTTCTAATATCTGTGTAAATCGGTTTAATCTGTGTTACCTGTGTTCCATTTCAAAACATCGAAGATGTTCATGAATATTGTGGGTTGAAAAATTTCATCCGTATTTATAAAATCAGTGTACTATTTTGCTTTTTTCTATTTTAAATAGCAATTTAGAGGCTGAAATCATTAAATACCTCTTTATGAAAAATTTAAATCAGCTTTCTGCTATTATTGCCCTTTTTATTATTTTAACTGGTTTTGGATGCAGTAATCCTAAAAAAGAAATAGAAAATGTGCTAAACTCCATTAATAATGAGGATTTAGTAAAGCATGTTAAAATACTGGCATCTGATGAATTTGAAGGCAGAAGGCCATTTACCCAAAGCGAAACAAAAACTATAAATTATTTAAAAAGTGTATTTGAAGAAATTGGGTTAAAACCCGGAAACAATGGAAGTTATTTTCAGAAAGTGCCTTTGGTGCAGGTAACTGTTCAGCCTGAAGAAAAAATGACTATTAGTTCGGGGAACGAAGGCATTTTTTTGGATTATAAAACTGAATTTGTGGCCTCATCCTATAGATTGGTTGATGAAATAAAAATTGACAACTCTGAATTGGTTTTTGCTGGTTATGGAATTGTTGCCCCGGAGTACAACTGGAATGACTACGAAGGTCTTGATTTAAAGGGTAAAACAGTAGTGGTTTTATCCAATGATCCTGGCCTGCATGCTGATGACAGTACTTTTTTTAAAGGCAAGACCATGACCTATTATGGCCGTTGGACCTACAAGTATGAAGAAGCTGCAAGGCAAGGTGCTGAAGGAATACTTATTATTCATGATGATTTAGGGGCTGGTTATCCGTGGAGTGTGGTATTAAACGGGGCTTTAGTTCCTGAACTATACCTGGTTCCTGAAGATAAATACGAGAGCCGATGCAAAATGGAAGGTTGGATAACCACGGATGCGGCAAAAAAGATTTTTGAGTTGTCAGGAAAAGATTTTTCCATTACTAAAAAAGCTCAAAATGCTGATTTTAAAGCGTTTTCACTGCTTGCAGATGTTTCGTTAAGCATAAAAAGTAAGCAAGAATATAAAACTTCGACCAATGTGTTGGGGTATATTGAAGGTACAGAGCGGCCTGATGAAGTAATCATCTATTCCGGACATTGGGATCATTTAGGAATAGGAAGAGTAATGAATGGCGATTCAATTTACAATGGTGCGGTTGATAATGGTACAACCCTGGCCTGGATGATTGAAATTGCAGAAGCTTTTACCAAACTAGAGAAAAAACCAAAACGTTCTGTAATGTTTCTTGCTCCAACTGCCGAAGAAAGTGGTTTACTTGGTTCGGGTTATTACGTTGAGAACCCTGTTTTTGAACTAGACAAAACAGTGGCTAATATCAATAACGATTTGATGTTGCCTTATGGAAAGATGAAGGATGTGATGGTGACAGGTTATGGTCAGTCTGAGCTGGAAGATTATGTTGCCAGGGCAGCTAAAAAGCAAAACAGGTACATTCAACCCGATCCTAACCCGCACACAGGCATGTTTTTCCGTTCCGATCATTTTAGTTTTGTTAAAAAAGGCATTCCTTCGTTATTTGTGAGGGGAAATTGCGAACATGTTGAAAAAGGAAAAGACTGGATGGCTGAAAAAGAACTTAACTGGATTAAAAATAATTATCATAAGCCAACAGATGAATACAACCAAGACTGGGATTTAAGTGGTGTAGCAGATGATGCTAAATTGCTTTTTATGGTGGGTTATCAACTGGCAAATGAGAGTACTTTTCCGAGATGGAAAGAGGGTTCGGAGTTTAAGCATTTAAGAAAATAGTAATGGTACACACATTTACTAAGGTTTTTATGATGAATTAAGATCATATTAAATCATAATAATCAGTGTACTTTTTTGCTTTTTTTTATAGAGGTAACAACTTAAGAGACTAAAATCATTAAATTTATTTTATGAAAACAAAAAAACTAATCTTGCTACTTTTTGTTGCTTTTGGCCTGGTTTATTGCGGAACTGAAAATGATGTGACCGGCTACATTGAAACAGGCAACGTTGAAGAAGTTAAAAAGCTGTTGGCCAAGGATTTAAACCCAATGGATACGGTTGGGAATCGCACCTATTTTCAGTATGCTGTTTACGAAGGGCAACTGGATATTGTGAAAGAGTTTTTTAATCATAGCGGGCAAAAACTCGAAGACTATCAGATTAAAGATTTGCTGTTTTTAAGTATAAAAGAGCAGCAATCCGAGATTTATCATTATTTAATAGACTTGGTAGATTTTGAAAATGAGCCACACAATGTTACACATCTTTTTAATTTATTGGAAGAAGCTGGCTGGGAAGAGGAAGTTGGCAAGATGATTCAGCTTAATACAGATGTGGGCATATTTTATAGTTTTTTTGAGCAAAATAAAGAAAACGATGACTTTAAAGATGTGCTTTTATCCTTGTTTTTGAAACAAGTACCAATAAATGAATGTTACATTGGTTCTGAATTCGATAGTTCTTTGGAATATGAAGAGGAAGGCGAGTATGAGGAATATGATGAACCAGAAATGGAGTATGAATATGGGAGTTTTTCATCAATGATAAACAAAATAAATGAGAAAAGAGTACGCTTAATGGTCAAAACGCTATCGGCAGATACTGAAGGCAAAAAAGCATTGATAACCCTTGATGGAAATCCGAATAAGCTATTCAATAGTTTTTACCAACGCGTTTTTTTGGATGATGATTTTGAACATTATGATGGCGATTTCCAGGATATCAGGGTCAGGTATACGGCTACAATAGCACGAAGGCTTCCTTATTTTTTACCAAAATATTCAAGGTATAACGATTACTACCGCGATGATAATGAGCTGGAAGAATTACATAATTCTAATAAACAACTTTTTGCCTATTTATTTCATCGGATTGATAGAAATTCATTGATAATTAAGTGGTTATGGTCTGCATGGAAAAAGACTATTTTTTCTAACATTCCAACAAAAACCTATTTTAGAAAAAGTTTTTACGATTATACAGAGGCGCTTATAAAAACTTATGATACCATAACAAGCAGGGACAATTATAATGAAACCCTTCGGCTAGCCTATCGTAACCTGGCTACTAACAAGTGCCAGGGATATATTGAGGATTGTATACCTGAATCTATAAGATATTATGAAGATGGCTGGCGAATTGATTGGGGGTGGGCACCAAGCTTTTGGGCGCGTAGGTTTCATGAAGGCAACCAGGAGGAGGTTTACAAAATCCTGAAAGAAATAAGTGCACATTATGCTGGTAATGAGTTAAATAAGCTGATTAAAGAAAGGCTTGATAAAGAGATTTCGGAAGCAAGTTACCTTAGTGCTTATAAGCAACTTGTAAAAGAAGGCGCCAATGCCGATTTGTTGATTGGCAAGCGCGGTGTTACTAAATTACATGTGGCGGTTTTAAAAAACAACCTTAAAGAAATTAAAAAGTTAATAGAAAATGGTGCGGATGTAAATGCAAGAGATGATAAAAAATACACCCCTTTGTATTTTGCTACCCAACTTGAAACAGTGAAATTATTGGTTGAAAAAGGTGCACTTGTAAACGATTCGATTATGCGAACTAAGCCAGCTAAATATTTTAGATCGAACAATAAGGAGGAAATTGCTGATTTTTTGGAAAAATGGAATAAATGATACTATCAGCAAAAAAGTAGAAAATATTTTCAAGAAAATTGCTGAAGATTGCCAAAAGTGTAATTAACAAATAAGTCATACTAATATCATTCTTAATATAACATTGGTGTAGTAATGGTTCAATTTCCATTACCAATTACTAACAGCGATTCGGTATAAAATAAAAGGAGCCCAAAAAAAGAGTTCTTTTTATTTTGCGCATTGCCCGATTCAATTTTGTACTTAGGTGTTTTTTTTCCAGACAATTGGGTATGGAAACTAATCCGATGGCATTTTAGCTTTTTTACTCATAGTATTTAATATCTAAATGCTCAAACGCAACTTTTTGTTTGCCACAAATACGCAGGCCTAAATTTGCAGGAAAACTAATTTCGGGCTCGTATTCTTCAATCAACACATCATTTACAAAATAGCTGAACTTTCCATTTTCAACTACTAACTTCTGGTCAATGGTTTTGTAGCCATCGCTTTCAAATGAGGTTGTTAAATAGGTCTGAACATAGTCGTAGGCACCGTATTTGCGCTCTACCAGGCGAGCATTTCCATCGTTCTTTAGTTCAAAGGAGTAGTAATTATCATCGTCGTTCATTACCATAAATCCATAGGTGTCCAGCTCGCCTTCGTGCCAGACTGAACTTAGGATTAGTTCACAATTTTCGGTAACCTGAACAGACGAATTTGCCCAGTGGCAATTGCCGTTCTCATCATTACTATCAAGTATAAATTGGCCATCCTGAAAGTAGGAATCCATTTCGTAATCTTTATCAGTTTCCCATCTTTCATCAGGATTACTGAAATCATCTTCAAAAATAACTTCGTTTTTGTCGGCATCGGTAACTTTTACCGAGTTAAAGGCCACCACCTGGTTTCCGCATGCACGCAAGGCAACATTGTTTAGTTGCATATCTATAACTCCGGTTCGTACCAGGTTATCGTTAACAAAGTACTTAAATTTTTTGTCCCTGACTTTTATTTTTTGAATGTTTGTCTGGTTTTTTCCTTTATTGGCCTTGTCTGCGAGCCATGTGCCCGATATTACCCATTCTTTTTCTATAATTTTTGCAAAACTTGCTTTGCCATCTGCTTTTATCCTAAATGCTAAATAGTTTGTGTTATCTTTGGCCAATGCTACTCCATACCCATCATATTTTCCTTTTATCCAGTTTGAATTAACTTCAACATCAAAATTTTCAGGAAATTCAATCTCTGCATTGTCCCAGTAGCACCAGTCGTCTTTTTTTATTTCGTAAATGTATTGGTTGTTCTTAAAATATCGTTTTTGGGTAAAATCGTTGTAAATGCTCCAGTTGTTTTTGTTTTCGGAGAAATCATCGGTAAAAGGCCTTGCAACCAATTCCTTTTCGGGTTTAAAAATAAAAAATGCAATAATTGCAGCAATCCCCACGCCAATGGCAATTCGGGTGTTTCTTTTTTGCTTTTTTTTATGTTGGGTTAAGAATACTTTTCTTACATCTGCCGAAATATCTTCCACCTCTTCGCGCGAAAGCGAAGTAAGTTCTGTAAGTGCCTCAATATTAGCCTCACGCATTTCCTCTTTTTCATTTTCCGACTGTCGTTTGAGGTCTTTTTCAATAACAATTTTGCGGATTTCTTCAAGTATTTTTTCTTCAAGTTTTCGTTTCATTGCTGCGCGTATTTGGATTGTTTGCCTAAGATTAAAAATAATAAATTTATTGCATTATTTGAAATCCTCTTGGGGTGACTTTTACCAAACTCCGCAATTTGCTCAACCGCCTTAGCTTTTGCACAATGATTTAATAAATCTCAGAAACTTTTTTGTTTTTAGGAGCTAAATTGTACTTTTAACATGTAAATTAGATGCTACAGTGATTTATAAAAAAGGAACTGTAGGCAATGTGAAAATATCAACTATAAATTGTCGGAGAGTTGATATAAATGATATACAGAATTAACCGCTAAGGATGCTTGATGAACATGAAAAAATGGAGTTACTGTTTCAAGAGCTTTGCAAAATATTGAAGCCTAAACTGAAATGTGTAGATAATTCAATGAAATATGTACAGGTTGGAGAATATGGATTGGCTCTAGAGTTCATAAGTGACTGGTGTGTTGATGCTGAACCGGAAATAGGGTTAACAGCAAGTGAAATACTGAAAGTTAAAGAAGTCGAAAATAGGGTCAATAAAGAAGAAGTATGGATAGAACTGTTACCTCTCCTACTTGATTCGGAAATAAAAGAATTCCCTGCAAGTCAACTTGAAAATGCTCAAGGTTATTTAGAGAAACAATTAATTGATAATCCATTAAGAGCCAAGTGGTTATCAAAAGTAAATATGACAATTGAATCAATTAAAAAACCGGTATAACAGTTGCTAAAACACCATGCTAACTACCAGTAAGTTTGAATGCTCAAAGCATTATAAAACCCGCCAACTTCTCTCACGACTAGAAAGGAGTAAATTTTCAATTTACCCGCTTAGCTTGTAAAAAAGGTAGCAAAAAGCCAATACCTCGTACAAATTCTGTTTTTTGTTTTTCTTATTGAATTAAAAAGGCAATTCATTGATGTTTTTCATAGTCATATTTTTTATATAACTTTATTAAACGTGTCTTTGTTAGTTAAGTACTTGTTCTTAAGCGGCTTGTATTTATACTTAGCCAGTTTGAAATATTGTAAATTGAAATTTTAAAATGGCTTTGTATACACCGATCGACTGGCAGTTTGGGTTTGCAAGTTTGCGAAACAAATCAATTACTAACAGCGGTTCGGTATAATTAGGAATAGGGCGAAGATGATAAATTAGGTGAAAAAGGCAGGTCTGTTCAATCATTGGAAATTGAATTATTATGAGATGAAAGATGAAGTGATAAAATGTCAAAAAAGGATAGAAGAGCTTGAAAAAGAAAATTCAATCCTGAAAGAAAATTTGGATCTTTTTAAAAATACTAATCTAAGTCATGAAATAGTATCAAATGCCAATTATGGTATCATTGTTTATGATACTGAACTAAGATTTCAGGTGTGGAACCCTTTTATGGAAAAATTATCCGGAATTTCATCACAAGAAATTTTGGGTAAACATCCGGCCGATTTTTTTCCGTTTCTGGTTGAAAACAAAGTAATAAATAGGTTAGAGGACATTCTTAAATCAGGAAAGGGTTTTCACTATGAATATCCCTTTAAAAATAACAATATAGAAGGTTGGGCAGATGACTTTAGTTCTGCCATAAAAGATGCTAAAAACGAAATAACGGGAATTATTTCGATAATAACAGATATTACTGAAAGAAAAAAAACAGAAGAAGAATTACTTAAAACAAAATCCCGGGCCGAAGAAAGTGCTAACAGGTTACTTTCAATAATAGAAAATACACAAGCAGGCTATTTTTTTATTGACAACGATGGACTGTTTCAGGATGTAAACAAGGCATGGTTAAATTTATACAAATATGACCGTTTGGATGAAGTAATAGGAAAACATTTTGCCCAGGTTCAGCAGGTTGAAGATATAGAAAGTGCAAAACAATTTGTAGAAGGCATCAGAAACGGCAATCCCGAATACATGAATGGCGATTTTAGCCGAAAATGTAAAGATGGCTCAATAGGATTTCATTCATTTTCAGCAAGACCCGTTTATTCAAATAATGAAATTATTGGGATTGAAGGTTTTTTAATTGATATTACTGAGCAAAAAGCAATAGAAATTGAGCTAAAAAATCAAAACAACGAGTACCTTAAATTAAATGAGGAGTATGTAGCAATAATTAAAGATTTACACGCAGCTAAAAAACAAGTAGAGCTGAATGAAGAAAAATACAAAAGCCTGTTTACTTCAATGGAAGAAGGTGTGTATTTACATGATGTTGTTTACAACAACGAAGGTAACGCAATTAATTACAGAATAATTGAAGCAAACCCCTCATCCGAAAAACATTTAAAAATAAAAGCCGAAGAGGCAATTGGCAAATTGGCAACTGAACTTTTTCAAACCTCAGAAGCTCCTTTTCTTGATGTATATGCTGAGGTTGCAAAAACGGGGAAGCCTTTTTCAATTGAACAATATTTTGAACCAATGGACAAATGGTTCTACATATCAGTTTTTTCGCCACAAAAAGGACAATTTGCAACCGCTTTTTTTGATATTACCAAAACCAAGCAATCGGAAAAAGAACTGATTGAAACCAAAAACAGGGCCGAAGAAAGTGAACTGATATTCAGAAAACTTTTTGAAGACTCTTCTGATGCCATTTTACTTATTGATAAATCCGGTGTGTTTGTTGAGTGTAACCAGGCGGCCTTGAACCTACTAAAATTGACCCGGGAGGAATTTCTGTTTCAACCTCCAGTTAATATATCTCCTGAATACCAGCCAGATGGACGAAAATCGGAAGAAGCAGCGCTTGATATGATTAACCTTGCTTACCAAAAAGGTTTACATCGTTTTGACTGGACATGTGTTAATGCCGAAGGAGCTGAGTTTATTGTTGAAGTATCGCTTATGCCAATTGTAATAAAGGGACAGACAATGCTGCATACCACATGGCGAGACATCACAGGGCGAAAGTATGCTGTAGAAAAAATAAGGGTTGCTGAAGAGAATATGAAGAACACATTCAACCTATCACCCAGTATAATTTCCAAAGCAAATTTAATTACAGGCTTTTTTATTGAGGCAAGTTCAGCAGTAAAAAGAATATTGGGTTATACTATTGAAGAATTTACATCAAAGCCCATAAAGGAATTTATACATCCTGATGATAGGCAAAGAACACAGGATGAAATAGCTGCTCAGATACAAGGAAAGGAAGTAACTTTCTTTGAAAATCGGTATTTGTGCAAAAATGGCTCTTATAAATGGATGGCATGGCACGGTACATTAGCTGATAAAGATGGAATCGTTACCGCTATAGGTTCTGATATTGATGAAAGAAAATTAGCAGAAATTGATTTGCAAAAAGCCAAAGAAAAAGCAGAAGAAAATGAAGAAAGATACCGCAGTTTACTAAATAATCTCGAAGCAGGTGTTGTTGTGCATGCAGCTGATACAGCTATTATTATGAGCAACCAAAGAGCGTCTGAATTGTTAGGGTTGAGTATAGAGCAAATGAACGGAAAAGTAGCAATCGACCCTGCATGGAAATTTGTTTATGAAGACAATTCACCTATACCGCTTAAGGATTACCCTGTAATGCAAATTTTGAACACTAAGAAAGCAATAAAAAATCATGTATTTGGAGTTTACCGGAAAACCAACGATTTAGTTTGGGTGATTGTTAATGGATTTCCTGTTACAAATAACAACAACGAAATTTCTGAAATAGTAATAAGTTTTATTGATATTACTGAACATAAACAAGCTGAATTAGAACTTAAAAAGGCCAAAGAAAAAGCAGAAGAAAGTGAGAAAGCCTTAAAACATTCTCACGATTTATTGAAATATATCATCGAACATAATCGCAGTGCCATTGCTATCCATGATAAAAATTTCAGGTACGTTTATGTAAGTCAAAGATATTTAAAGGATTATAAGTTAGAAGGCCAGGATATCATAGGAAAACATCATTATGACGTATTTCCTGATTTGCCGCAAAGATGGAGAGATGTTCACATAAAAGCTTTAGAAGGAATAGTTTCCAGTGTAGAGGATGATGTCTATCCTAAAGCTGACGGAACTATAGAATGGGCCCGTTGGGAGTGTCGTCCGTGGTATGAAAATGATAATTCCATTGGTGGTTTTATTATCTATACCGAGGTTATTACTGAACGCAAAAATATGGAATTGGCTCTTAAAGCAGCCAAAGAAAGAGCCGAAGAAAGTGACCGCCTAAAAACTGCTTTCCTTCAAAATATGAGCCACGAGATACGTACCCCCATGAATGCCATTATGGGCTTTTCGGGATTGCTGGTCCGTAATTTTAATGATAAAAATAAACTGCAAAAATTTTCCACTATTATTGGTCAGCGGTGCAACGATTTATTGGATATAATTAATGACATTCTTGATATATCTAAAATTGAATCAGGCCAATTAGACCTTAACAATGAAAAATGTAATTTGAAAGAGTTGTTTGCCGAACTATCTGCATTTTTTGCTGAATATCGATACCGCATTGGCAAACAACATTTAAATTTCTCTTTGCATGCCTTTGATGACCCCAATCAAAATATAATTATAACAGATAAGGTAAAACTGAAACAAATATTCATTAACCTTATTACCAATGCCTTTAAGTTTACGGAAGATGGTTCAATTGAAGGTGGTTGTAAATTTGACAAAAACAATCAAGCTGTTTTTTATGTTTCCGATACTGGTATTGGCATTCCTGTTGATAAACAGCAATTTATATATGAGCGGTTTACACAAGTACATCTGGATTCGAGAATGAATATTGGGGGTACAGGCCTGGGATTATCAATTGTAAGAGGTTTGGTTGAATTACTAGGTGGAAAAATAGCTCTTGAATCACAACCAGGGAAGGGAAGTACATTTTCGTTTACAATTTCTTACGAAAATGCATCTAATCTTGCTGAAAATAAATCGCCTACAAAACAAACCAATACTGATGATTTCTTAAACAAAACAATTCTAATTGTTGAAGACGACCTTTACAATGCCGAATATCTAAAAGAAATATTATTGCAATATGACTTTAATATCGTTCATACAGAATTTGGTAATCAAGCTTTTGATATATCGTTAAAACAGCATATAGATCTGATTTTAATGGATATACGATTGCCCGATGTGAATGGCTATGAGGTAACTCGTAAAATAAGGCTTTCGAAACCTGATATAAAAATAATTGCGCAAACTGCTTATGCTGCCCATGATGAAAAACAAAAGGCAATGGATGCAGGTTGTATTGATTACATTAGCAAACCAACTAACCAGGATTTGTTGGTTGCATTGATTAGTAAGTATCTGTCTGCTTGAATTTATACTAACAGCGGTTCGGTATAAAAACTGCTGGCATAAGGGGGCCAAGACTTCAATTCAGTCTTGAACCATAAGCAATCGTTCAGCATACTTGCATCATTAAGGGCTACAATAAATGTTTTTAACGTTTTGCTTCTATTTTTTGTAACTCAGGGTGGTTTTGATCGATTTCTATCCCTTTCTTATAATACTTTTCTGCACTTTCAGTATCATTACTGTCTAAGTAATAACGGCTCAAAATAGAATAGTTTAATGCCGATTTTTCGAGTTTAATACATTCTTTCATGATTTTTATTGCTTTCTTTAAATATCCCCTACTTGCAAGTATACCACTATAGCCTCTCATTCCGTTGGTGTATTCGGGATCTGCCAGAAATGACAATTGAAAGAAAGCTTCTCCTCTATCTAAATGGGCATTAGAAATTTGAGAAACCATTCCTATGTTATTATAGGGGTTGGGGTTTGTAGAATCTGCTTGTAGTGCCTCAAAGAACTTATTAACAGCTGCTTCCAGATCACCTTTTCCAAAAAGTGCATTTCCCTCTTGTTTTAATTGTTCAGAAAGTTGACGGTTAGTCTTGCTTTTGACTATTTTTAAAGCTTCAAAATTATCTGCTACCGATACAAGCTTAACATTATCTTTCTCTACATTAAGCAGTACAATCGGCATCTCATTAAACTCCGTGTGATTTGTTGCATTTAAAAACAAAACACCTTCATGCCCGCTAAAAGGTCCTTTTTCTGCTCCCTTTCCGATATAAGCAAAAGGAATTAGGCCATTATCATCCCACAACCAAAAAGAAAGTAAGTCTTTTTTTAGAAATTCATCTTGTCCGTCAACCCAAATGATATCTAATGAGGTAGGGTTGTATCCACAAAGTTGGCAAGTGTAGTCAGATAATTCATGCCGTAAATGTTTACTCATAGATAAGTAGTCAAAAATAAAAACAGGCATCGAATCCTGTAATTCTAAAGAATTATTAGAATCGGAAAGATTAATCCGATGTATCCCGAGGTAACTGTGTATTTCTTTCATTTTTTTCATGTTGTTAATTTCTTTAAATTTATTACTGATAATGTTACTGCGTCCTTTTATCAACACATCTATGACGATTTTTGTCCGTTTTTGGAAATAATCATTCTATTCCGGTGTTGCAAATCAGTCTAAACTGTATTCAACTTTACACTTCGGGTTTTTTGCAATAAAGGCTTTTATCTCTTCTTGGGGCACTTTTGTTGTCCCGAGATCCAATTTTTTGAGTTTCGTTAATTTTTCAAGTGGTTTCAAACTTGTAATGGGGCAAGAAGAACAACTTAATTCTTGAAGTTCAGTACAATTACTGATCGGATCAAGGTCTTCGACCAATGAACCGGAGATCTGTATTTCAGTAAGTTTTGTCAGATTTCTCAGAACCTCGATATTTTTAAGGGTCTTAAGCGTAATATTAAGCTCTTCGAGCTTCGTACATTTTTCCAAGGCATTAATATTTTCTATTTTACACTTACCTCCGATATATAGTGTTTTTAAATTTGTCAGATTCGAAAGAGCATCTATATTATTTATTGGTAAAGAAAATATATTCAAAGTTTCAAGATTTGTCAAATTTTCAATAGGGCTTAAATCAGAAATATCCTGCTCGGTAACTCTGAGAAATTTCAAGTTTACTAATTTTCTGATCGGTTCCAGACTTTTAATTGTCGGTCCGGGTTCATACATGTTTCCTTGAATAACCAGTGTTTCAAGTTTTTCAAGATATTGCAAAGCATCTATGGAGGTAAATGAACAATATTGTGTATTTAGGGATTTTAAACCTGTAAAATATCTTAACGGTTCCAGACTTTTTATTTCTTGACAATTCATTTTTTCCAGCGATGTAATTTTTCCGGAAATTTCTTTTAAGGATTTAGGATAACCCATTTGCCATTTAATCGTATCCTGCCAATCTTCATTAAGACTATCCCACCAGGTTTTAAAATCTTCATGTGGCCCGGGTGTTTGAGGGTTATTTATCAGATCAATAAAATCAGCATCATCCTGATAATTTGCAAAATCATTATCCTCTTTAAATCGATTTGGTTCTTGTCCGAGTTGTAATGCTTTCTTAGTAAATTCAAGAAGTTTAGCTTTATTATTTCTTGTTGAGTATAAACAAGCCAAATTATAAGCAAGCAGGCCGGTTGTAATTTTTTCAGGTACAATTGATGAGCTCATTATCTTTTCCGACAACTTATCATTTTTACTTGTAACTAATAGTGCCAAGGCATTTGCTAAAAGGTTCTCTTTAATAAAATCACTTTGTTTTAAGGGGAGTAAATCAATGAATGCATCAAGTATTTTTTCTGCAAGTTCTTTTTTGTCTCTTTTTATCAATTGTATTAATTTATCATTCACCCATATACTTAAAACTTCAGCTAATTCGCCTAATTCAAAATCAATAGTTTTTAGTTCATTAAGAAAAATTTCATTATCCATCAGATATTCACTGTAAATGTCAATCCCTAAATGACTTTCAGTATAATCATCCAGATGGTGAAAGACAAATTTCATTATTTCCTGAAAAGACACTTCAGAATTCTGAGTATGAATAATATAAATTCCTTTTACATTATTTAAAGGGGACAAATCAGAAATCTTTGTTAACTCCATATTAAGTATTCCCAAATTTTTGAATTTACTTAATGGTTCTAAACTTTTTATCGGAGTTCTTGCAATATTAATATCTCTCAACTTTTTTAAAGTGACAAGTTGTTCAAGCGTGTTAACACCGGTATTTGAAATATTAATACTTTCCAATTTCGGCAAGTTTGAAATGGCTGATAAATCCTTAACTTTTGTATTAGAAATATTAAGTTGTTCCAGTTTTTCCAAATTACTTAACGGGCCTATATCAGTTATCGGCATATCTACCAGCTCTAAACGCCATAGATGTTTAAGATTTGAAAGGCAATCAATGTTTGTCACTTGTGTGTTACTGATATTAATATCTTCAAGCTCAATTAAGTCTCCTAAGGGTGAGAGATCTGTTATTCCCTTTTGTCTTGAAAGGTTTATTTCTTCCAATTTAGTTAAGATTCTTAAAGGTTCGAGATTCTCTAAGTTTAGATCACTATCATGACAATAAAAACTCTTTGTGTTGACAATTTTTTTTAATTTTTTGTCATTTAAACCCTCGCTGTTTTTAATGTCCAAACAATCAGCAAAAGCCGTTTTCCAATCATTGCTAAGGTTCTTCCACCAGATTTTAATATCGGAAAGGTCAATCTTTTTTCCAATATTATCAGGAAATTCAACTTCTAATTCCAAGCTTTCAGCCATCATTTTAAGAAAAAGTGATCCGGCTTTGTATTCAATTGGTTTATCTACATCACCACCTTCATGAGAGAAAAAGCAAAGGGAGTCTTCACCTGAAAAATTCTTTTTCCCCGGATGATATAACCACCAATCGGAATAATCCGTAATCGGACAAAGCACATTTTCAGCTTCTGTATAATCTAACAGGTCTGATTCATCTTCTTCAAGATATTCAGCTTCAAAATTACCTGCATCACCTAAATACATAGCCCAACCTTCTTCAGGAAAAGATAAAAATTCATGTACTGAAACACATTTTTGGAAAGACTTCGGCCAATTTTTATATTCGCTGAGATCTGCCGGAGGGCTTGCAGTAAGTTTATCATTACCCGGGAAAGAAACTATGAGATTGTTTTTTTCAATCTCAACACTGTGTGCTTTTTGCATAATTGCAGAGAGTATCGGCTCAAAACCGGGTGTATCGGCAAGGTAAGCAAAATGATCACACAAAGCTTTGTGTAAGTCCTTAGTATTTAACAAGTCACTATATTCAGATTCAACAGTGCTTTTGTCAGCTTTTGTTGAATCGGTTTGTTGCTCTTTGTAGCCCTTTTTAATTTTTGAAGCAATAAGTTTCTCTGCCTCTTTTTGAGCCTCTTCTTCTGAACTAAATTCTTTAATTTGTTCTTTTCCTTCTGTTCCTATTTTCCCGTAACATACAGTATATCTGTTTGATAAAACCTCAATACTCCAAAACTTATTTGATTTTTCGTCTTTGTATTCTAAATATTTTTTCATAATAATTGTATTTATAATCTGATTTTGTGTTATAAACGACCAATTTAAATATTAGAGTTCTGATTTAGAACTTTTCACTTAGGTATTAAAAAATCGGGTTAACATATAACTATAAATGTATGTAGTTTTCAGGTTTAATAAAATTAACCCGATCAATTCCTGCTTTTTCCAAAGCTTGCTTTACACGTTCATGTACAATAACGGTACTTGATTGTTCTTTCAATCTGAATATTAACAGATCGTTTATTTTATTTTCATCCAATACAAGGTTGTGAATGCTTGCATGCCCGAAAACTCGTTTATCATAGAAAGTAAGATCAGATGCTTCCATATCAACTGCTGATAATAATCCGATAATATTATAGGCAAAATATCGGTAGGTTTTTCCGGATTTTTTATGTGTTAAAACAACCGGATAAAAATCAATATTGTCAACCCCGGCACTTTTTATGGCATCAGCCATACGTTCACTCATTACACAATTCGGAACATCTGACGATTCCGGAGGTAAACCCTTATAACCATGAAAAAATTTCACCTCCATATGAATGGGATTTGGGATACTGTTTTTTTCTTCTTCATCAAAAGCTACTCCTTAGCTCCAACTCCAAATTTCACCAATTTCGTTATAATTCTCAATTTCTGCCAGCAATTCACCGTTTTCGTTGGTCAGAAGTTGAGATTTCATAATGTAATACATATTGACATATTTTAATTTATTGTTTTTCGTCCCTGAAAAGTTAGAAACAATCAGAAAACATTACATAAAAAATAACAGTTTGGGATACAAATTCTTACTACTCTGATTGACAGAGTATTCAAATGTTACAAAAATTCATCTATCAAGCCTATTGTATCATCCGGAAAGTTTTGAAAAAGGAAGTTTTCTACTTCGTTCCATATTTCATGCTTTGAAAGTTCTTCTTTCCAAAACTCAGGATAATCATCAAGTCTGCGATCAGAGTCTGCCATTACATAAGCTCTGAATTCTTCTCCTTGTTCTTCCAGATAATCTACGGCTGTTTTTTCTATTTCTTCAAAGGAAGATAAATCTTTCACTGTTTTTAACAGGTGGTCTCTTAATAAAGCAAGTGCTTCAAACGGAGAATAAGCAGGTGAATTTGGCACCCAGTTTAACTCTACTGCCTCTTTTCTGTCAAGTTCAAGGGGAACAATTAACTCGATTAATTCGTCTAACATTTTTAAACTGTCATCATGATATGTTGAATAATAAAATAATTCAAAAGGATAGGGATCTTCCTCATTATAGGTAAGTTCAATCGTCTGAAAATTGTATTTGGCTATTATCACATCCGTACTTACCGGTCCTTCTAATTTACCGTCCTTATAAGCAGCCTCAAAAGCTTTAAGCCATTCCTGGTCAACTTTAATGTAAATCAATAAATATTTAAAGCCGTCTTTTTCATACGTTTTAATTTGAATAAGAGCTCCCGAACTAATTTCATTATTTATTATTTTTACATCTTTTGGCTTGTAATAGTATTCTGTATTACTAAATTCATGAATTCCAAATTTTTCTAATCGTTTTTCCATTTTTTTCCTTTTTAATAAAATTTTTTTCCGATTCGCATTGTTTTAATAAATGAGAATAAACTTCTTTTTTTAATTACAGTAGTCTTTAATGCGTTAGTATTATTCTATTTGTATTCCACTTCCATTAGCTTATATGCAATGTTGTTTGGTTAGCAAATATACCTTTCCTCTTTATGTCATTAGTCGTTAATTGACTAATTTCTAATGAGCTTGATAAGTTATAGCAATGAATTTAACTAAACGATATTGAATTTGTATACTCCTATAACCGAAACAATAGAGTCATTATAATTAACAAAAATAGAAAGAACGGATCTTCTATACATCCCTCTTTATGGTGAAATAAAAATCACTGTAAATGGGGATGTCAGATTTGATATTGTTAAATTTAACCCATCTTGCGATAGCGAGTAATCGCGTGGCAGCAATGGGTATATTTTAAATTAAACCAAACTGTTATGTCAAAATTTGTCTTTAAAACCTTTTTGGGCTAAATTGTAATTGAAATTATGCTCTTTAAACTTTATTGAGTTAAAATGCAGTTGCAAAAGTGTTCTTTATACTTTATTGAACATAATTGCGGTTGAAAATATGTAGCTGGAATCTTTTTTTGGAAGTTTTCAATTCAGAATAAATTTCCTCTCTTTAATTCTTACAGTTACTATTGTAAATATCTCATTTATTTTATTTTTACTAATAATTATATTAAAATAATACTGAAATTATTTGATTGGTAAAATTTGAATTTATATATTTGGTATGACTAACTTTATTATAAAAAATAAAAATTCACTTGCAGGGTAAGTGATAATTAAATATAAATTAATAGAGGTCAATTTAAATTCATATCTTTATAGTCTTGTAAATACTGAGAAATAAACATTTTAAGAGACAAAACCTCATAGAGCTTACGAAACGCTTCAAGGCAGATGAAGTTTGCAAGAAATACTTATCTGAAATCAAGTGAGAATTATCCAATGAAAGGCATTGTACATATTGATGAATTTGTAGTTGAAGGTAAAGAGACAGGAAAACAAGGTCGCAGCTATAACAGCAAGAAGAAAAAATCAGTTTGTGCTGTAGAACTTACCAATAATAGTAAAGTAAAGCGGTTTTACGCAATGAAAATAAAGGGCTTTTCTCAAAAGTCACTGCAAACAATGTTTGACAAGCATATCGATTTAAGGGCAAAAGTAACAACGGATGAATGGAAATCATACAGGCCAACAACTAAAGATTTTGATATCACACAGATATTAAGCAATAAGGGATTGAATTTTAAAGCCTTGCATACAATACATCAGGTGAAATTATGGACAAGGACCACCTACTCTTAAGTAAGCGAAAAAAATATTAATCGGTTTTTTGATGAGTTTTCGTATTGAATCAACGTTCTAACAGCAAAGAAACGATATTCAACAACTTGATAATATGGTAAGTGCAAAACACATAACTTACAATCAACTATATGTAGCTAGATATAAACCTCTATTATTTTATACAATGTATTTAACACTTAATTTGCATTAATTATTTGATTTATCTTGCTATTTTAAGTTTGTACATATTAAAATCAAAAATTAAGGAAGTATGAAGTTCTCGGTAAAATTATTCGTCTTTTTTCTGGCATTAGGAATAGGTACCATAACCATATTAGCCATCATTTCTTTTAGTGTATCTAAACAGGCCCTGATCAGTCGTTCCTACGATCAGCTAACATCAATCAAAAAAATAAAGAAGAACCAAATTGAATCCTTTTTTGACAGTAGATACAGGGATATCAAGGTATATTCTAAAAATACAGCTGTGCAAATGGCATGTCATCGTTTTATTGAAGCTTTTAATGATGGTGGACTAAATGGTGAAGCTTACCAGAAATGGAAAGATGAGCATGGCGATAAGTTAAAGACATATGTTGAGGAATATGGATACTACGATTTATTTTTTATTTCTCCACAAGGAGATATTGTTTATACAGTTGCTGAAGAAAGTGATTTGGGTCAGAATTTAATTAGCGGTAAATTATCTGAAACCAATCTGGCGGAAGCCTTTCAAAAGGGGAAAAATGGTTTTACACTCATAGATTTTAAGAAGTATGATGTTTCCAATGAACCTGCCAGTTTTATTGCAGGTCCTATCCATGATAACAATGGTGAGCTGATTGGAGTTTTAGCCTACCAGATATCCCTGAATGCCATTAATAAAATAATGCAGGAGAGGTCGGGACTTGGAGAAAGCGGAGAAACCTACCTGGTGGGTACGGATTATTTGTTAAGGAGCGACTCAAGGTTTTCAAAGGAGTCAACAGTACTGAAATTAAAAGTAGGAACCGAGGGTGTTAAGCAAGCATTTAAAGATGTTGATGGAATTCAAATTATTGATGATTACAGAGGGATACCTGTATTAAGCTCTTTTGATAAGTTACAAATTAAAGGGCTTGACTGGGTTGTTCTTTCCGAAATAGATGTGGCAGAGGTGATGAAGCCCGTCCTAAGATTAAAAAATATTATTTTAGGGGTTTCTGTATTTTTAATCCTGTTGACTTTGTTTATTGCTTTCCAGGTAAGGAAGGAGATCAGACAAAAGTTAGGAGAAGAGCCGGATGAGATTGCCAGGATAGCAGAAGAGATTGCCAGAGGAAACCTGGATATTCATTTTGTGGATACAAGAAAACAGCAAGGTGTATACTCTTCGATGAAAATGATGGCTGAAAAGTTAAAACACATCGTTGCCCATGTAATGGATGGAAGCAGTACTATTACTTCTGCCAGTCAAATGTTAAATGCTACTTCGCAGGAAATGAGCCAGGGAGCCAATGAACAAGCTTCTTCTTTGGAAGAAATATCTGCCATCATGGAAGAAATGGCAAGTAATATTCATCAAAGTTCGGAAAACGCTCAGCAAACAAAGGTTGTTTCGGATCTGGCACTTAAAGATATTGACGAGGTGAGGAAAAAAGCGGAACAGGCTTCTATTGCTAATCATGAAATTGGAGAAAAAATTAAAGTAATTAATGATATTGCAGTCCGGACAAATATACTTGCCTTAAATGCCGCAGTTGAGGCAGCCAGGGCAGGGGTACACGGTAAGGGATTTGCGGTTGTAGCCACCGAGGTGCGTAAATTGGCCGAACAAAGTAAAATAGCCTCAGAACAAATAGTGAATGGGGTTAAGGATAGTATCAGGTCTAATGAGGAAACAGCGGCACTTTTATTAAAGACCATACCTGGCATTAAAAAAACTGCACAACTTGTGAGTGAGGTGAATACGGCAAGTGTGGAACAAAAAAGTGGTATCGAACAGGTTAATGGGGCTATTCAGCAAGTGAACCATGTAACACAGGAAAATACAGCATCGTCGGAAGAGCTTGCATCCAGTGCTGAGGAATTGGCCAGCCAGTCGGAAGAGCTTTCTCAATTAATGTTGTTTTTTAAAGTAGACAAGTCACAAAATCAAACGCATGTTTCTCTCAATAAGAAAATCAACAATAGAAAAAACAATAGGTTACAAAAACAACAAGTGGTAATTCAAAAACAAACAACAAAAGCTCCACCAGTAAAAGAAGTAAGCATAAGCAAATGATAACAACTGAATTCATTAACATTGAGTTGTTGTCAACTAGTGTCATGTCAAGGCTAGTTTGTCAGGTGACAACACCTGACAAGTGCACCAGCCAGGTGTTGTCACCTGGTTAATTACCAGAAATATCAAATTTGACTTAACACTAGTATAAAAGTCGTCTTTCAAAAATCGCTCCCTTTGCTGTTACAGGTTGTTGGTTTGTAAGTCGCTGATTATTAAATAGATGGTTGTTTCTTGCAAGCTAGCCAATGATTAGTGACAAATGGCTAAAAGGGTGGGAGGTACCGGATGTTTTTGGATGTTCGGTGTTTTTGTTTTTATAGTTTTGTTGTTAAGCGAAGTGTTTTCCTTCACCAAATCGTTCAAGTTTTTGACTTATATGCTTTATTTCATTTCTTGTTCCTTTCATTTTCCATTTACTCTTGCTTCGCAATTATCGCAGTAGCATACTGCTTTTATTTTAAGTCCAAGTTACGCTGCTGTTAACTAAGCCAAAGGCGACCTCTTGACCGAAGGGAAAAAAAACTGAACTATTGAAGCCTCATAGCATACTTGTACTATTAAGGGCACAGCATGGGTAGTATTTGTTGTCTTTGCTATGATGGACACGAGCGGAACGCTTGCGCCAGCGGGGAAAAAAATATGTGATAAACTGAAACCTTAGCCGTCTGATGGGTATAATGCAAGGTGTTGGCATAATTAATAAAAACAGGCCCTACTTATCATTTATTTCTCAAAGTATTCCCTATTGGTAACCCTATCCCACCAACCTTTTTTTTCGTTGCGGAGTATGGCGTAAAAAGAGTGTGTAACCCGTTCTATTTTATCATAATACACATCTTTATCACGAGGAAAAATACCTACTTTATTTTTTTTATAATAAAAAATGAGACCGTAATTATAAATAATAGAATCATAAACCACCGGTAATACTTCTTTAAGATCTTTGAAATCTGGCAGATGATTTACAGTATGTCCTTTCCAATCTTTTATAGTGTCTAAGGCTAAATCATAAGAATGCTCATAATCGCATTTAAAAATTCCATAGCGTTTACCTCGTTTAACCTTCAATAATTCCGGATATCCGTAGTAATTGCCCATGTATTTGTCATTATCATCCCACGAATAATAAGATCTATCATTTAGAAATGTGATTTTATCCCTTTGTTTTTGCTTTTCAAAATAAAACTCATATATATCTTGTACTTCAGAAGCCATACCTCCAACTTGCATTTTGATATTACAACTTGATTTATACGTAATCATTTCATAAGTAGTACTAAAAACAGTACCACACAGAGTATAATGCACAGCAGGAAACTTCATAATAATATTAAAATCAGCATCCAGGTAATAGGCCCCACTATCGGTCAAAACCTCTACTTTGGTGCGATAAAGATATGCAGCTTTTAGTGAGTTAATTTCAACTTTTTCGAAGCATGCATTGTAAATGTCCGTTTTATCGCTGTCTCTTCCTATTACAAAATATCCGTTGAACACTATGGTATCGTAGGCTTTATCAATAAGTTTCCGGCCATAACAGCTTATTAATTCATACTTATCATTTTTTTGCCTCAGCATCTCATAATCATGGTGATGGTTATAATGGGAAAAGCCACTGAACATGTCATCATAATCAGGTTTATACTTTTGTGTTTCAGTTACAGAGCTGAAACCATCCCCATCCGTAATATAAATACTGTCTTTCATAGGTATCAGTCCATAATCGAAATACTTTCCCCGATATAGTAACCAGATATGTTTATTGTTGCCAAAATTTATTACAACAGTTGAAAAGAAGCTTCTGTTGGCTAGTCTAAGTTTTATCTCGTCGTCATTGTCTCTCTCTATATAACTTCCAAAACCACCACCACTTTCAACCTTCCTGGTCTCATAACGTTGCTCAGACGCATACATTTTATTTAAAAAAGCAAAAGCCATCATACTGCTATCATCCACTCTTCTGTTCCATTCTTCTTTTACTTCGAATATTTTACCAATAAATTCTGTAGCAGAGGTTTCCTTTAGCGAATCTACATAAAACACAAAAGAATTTTCACCAGTTATTTCTTCCATAGTTTCAAGTTGTGTGTACTCATCGATATCCACTATATTATGCTTGCTATCAACATTGTCAGGTGTTAGCGGATCCAGATCAAGATAGCAATGTGCATATTGATTGGTATTTTTTTTTATATAAAAATCGACGACAGATCTGTTTTTCGAAAAAACAATCAGATCGACCTTTGGCAAATCAACAACAAACTGAGCATAGCTGTTTTCTGATTTTATTATCAAAACAAATAACGACAAAACAAAAATTCTGAATTTCATATAGATTGGATTAAAGTATAAGTGCTTAGAATACGGTTCAAATTGTGAAAATTTAGCTGTGCTGAGCCCTTTGGGATTTATGTGACCATGTAATGATTTTTTTCATTTTTTTGCGTGCTAGTCCTAAAATATGGCTACAGAGTAAGCTACATTTTTTAAATACTATGTTGGACTTTTTTGGCCTAAAGATAAATGTAATCTTTTATTGTTATAAATGTCAATTGCATTTTTTTTACTTTACAAGTATAGCTTGTATCAAAGAAACACTGGTCAAGGTAAAATTCATCTTTTAAAATTCTGTTAACTCGTTCTGCAATAACGTTTTCATAACAATGATTTTCTTTTGTCCTACTCTTCTAATATTTCATTTCATAAGAGCTTTTACCTATTGGTTGCAATAATATTGAATACCTCTATCAGAGTGATGTACTAACCCGAGGGCAAGACGGAACTGCCTCAGAGCTAGTTTGAGGACTCGTAGGCAGGTCCGTCAGCCCCTACTGTTTCAAGTCTGCTCCGCCACTGCATCGTTTAGGTTTATTCCCTTCGGTCATGAGATTGGCTGTGCCTTAGTTGCAACCTAGGATTGCTGCCGTATGATTACTTGCTATTGCTGTGTGAGTGAAGTTTCATCGTGTGTGCACCAACTGTCTGAACTTTTCTTTTTTCTTTTCCTTATTACAGCTTTTCATTTCTTTATTACTGTTGTCCACGCGAAGGGATTGGCGCGGCAGCGAGGGAAGTGTTAACACCCAGTTACTGAACAACATTATTCACCTTTTGTATTTAAACATTCCAATTCCTATATAAAGAGATAGTGCGCCTACCAAAAAATAAAAAACCAGGACAAGAAATTCTCCGCCAATGTTATATAATAGTAATTCAATAAGATATCCTTTCCTATCGCCATGTCCATGACGTTTTCTATCAAAATTAAGTTCGAAAACTCCTGTTAAGTAAAATAAGAAAAACAGTAAAAACAATATCCCAAAACATATATAAATCAATGCATTTTGATTTCTTTTTAGTATTACTTTTATTTCATCTATTTTCATTTAGTATCTCTATCCTTCCTTATTCTTCATTGTCACACAAAGGGATTTGCGCGGCAGCGAGGGGAGCCAAACTCTTTCAAGTTTTTAACTTGCATTACAAATATTAACCTCTATTATTTCCCAACTTGTCAGTTCTTGTTGCTTGCTGTGCAATTATCGCAGCTGCAACTTAGCCAAAGGACTTCTCATGCAGTAAAGCAAGTATACCTGAACTATGGACAAGGGCTCGTATGCTTGGAACAGTTTGGGATTCTAACTATCCATTTCCAGACCTAAGTGCTTGAAATGGCAAATTAAACTCAGGTATTATAGCAGATTCACCTAGCAAAAAATCCTTTTCAAATGAGGCATCCTTTCTAATTCCCTTATCATACAATGTTTCACCAGTTGAAGCACCAAATTTATCTTTAACAACAATGTAAACCTGATCTCTTCGCAATATATTACTTCTTAAATAGTTTGTATCGTGCGTAGCAAATATTAATTGGGCATTTCTAGGGTTATTTCTATTTGAGTTAAATAGTTGAATCAATGCTTCACTCAATTTAGGATGCATTCTTGCATCAAATTCATCAATCAATAATATTCTTCCCTCAATTAATGTTTCAACGATTGGTCCAATTAGTGAAAAGAATTTCTTTGTACCTTCAGATTCATCTCTATCTAGATCAAAATATGTTGTTTCAATTAATTTATTTGATTCATCAAATACCTCATGTTCAGTTCTTACCAAAGTATCTTTTGGCTTGGTTTTAAGCAAATATGATTTTATTTCTTCAGGTAATTTAGATGATTCAATTCCTTCTGACATGTCAATTTTCTCTGAGTCAACATTTTTAAAGCCTAAAAATCCACCAATTAATATTGCCTCAATAAATACAGCAAACCGTTTATCATTCAATAAATTGGCTGTGTAATCAAGATATCGTTTATCCGTAATACCTGAAATTACTTTAATTCCTCTAAAGATTTTTATAACATCAATAGCTATTGAATTATTGAATTGAGCTGTTACTGAGAGGAAAAGTGCATTTTCTCTGGTTTTTTCGAATAACTCATTGTCTGCTAAGAATTTATTTCCAATTTTAACATTTTGTTCAATTCTTTCAAACAAAAGAAATTCACTTTTTATTTTTGTAAAATAAAGCCATTCTTTATGAATTTTGTTGTTATCAACTTCGAAACCATACTTATATTTATAGTTATTCATAAGGAACTCAACCTCAAAATGACTTGGCATATTTTTATTTTCTCTGCATAACATAAAAGGAACAATCCCAATATTTTCATCTGCTTGAAAATCTTTTGACGAGTTTATAATAAACCATCGTACAAAATTAAAGGCATCTAATAAATTACTTTTCCCACTTGAATTATATCCGTAGACAGCAAAGCTTTTAAGTAACTTTAAATCCTTAAAATTTGTTTCAAATACATTATTATTAGAATGTTCAGTTATTTTGCTCGCAGATAAATTGATTGTTAACTTTCCTTTAAATGACAGGAAATTCCCTACTGTAAATTTAATCAGCATATTTCTCTTTAAATAGGTTTAATTTTCGCTAAAAGTATAAAAAATATCTAACAAATGAGAAAATTTCTCATTAAAATGTTTTTTTGTTTTTGTTTTTTTTAAAAAATTACTATTTTTGCCACGATGTTTTCTCACTAATATGTTGTTTTTTGCGATTTTTTTTAAAAAATGGCGTATTTTGTGAGGAATAGTGGTGTTTTTGTTATTGAATTCGAATTAGTTGCTACTACAGAAAAGAGTAGATACAAGATTTTAGATGAGGAATTTTTTATGCCAAAAGATTCAGAGTGACATTTTGACGCAAAGGAAGTTTTACATTTTTTGAATATTTAACAATTTGACACGCCACTTTGACATTAGGTTTGTCAGTTTGACTTTTAAAATTGGCTGGCAAAATAATTGATAAGAGCAATGAAACCCTTCTGCCAAAGGGCTTCATTAAAGGTTAAAAACGAATTTGTATGTGAAAGGAAAAATTCGTTTTTGTTTGTGGATACAAATCTAATACTATTTTTGAATTCCCCAAATACCTTATTTAAAATCCTTCCCGGTTATTGGTTGACACCGAATAAGTCAATGTAATTTATTATAATTCATATTGAAAGATGAAGAGAGGAATTCACGTTGTACCATCAGGTGATGGGTGGGCAGTAAAGAAAGAAGGCAATAAAAAAGCCACAAGTAAGACAGAAACTCAGAAAAAGGCAATTGAAGTTGCTAAAGAAATTGCTAAAATGGAAGAAACCGAATTGATTATTCATGGCAAAAATGGAAAAATTCGGGAAAAGAATTCGTATGGAACTGATAATTATCCACCTAAAGGTTAAATGCTATGAGAAAATATAAAATTTCAATAAATCAGTTAGCTGATTTTTCAATTGCCACAGAGGCAGGTAAAAGAAGGATAATTTCTCAACAATTAGATCCAGATCCGTTTAGAATTCAATGGTATAGAACCGCTAAAGCAAGTGTTAGGAAAAGTATTATGGATAAGGGTGATTTAGCTCCTATTCTTGACTCAATTCAGACTCTTCGAAATAAAACTTCTAAAAGTAAAAGAGATGAAACTAATAGAAACGTTTCGATAGAGGCCTTAGAAAGATTTGTTTTAATGAAGCTTCCTAAATTATTAAAACAAATTGACTATGAGATAATAAAATCTAAGGTTAAAAGTACAAGTATTGATGGTGTGAATGTAATTGTTGCACCCGAAGTTATAATTAGAGGAACTATTGACGGTAAAAGGAGCCTTGGTGCGGTTAAAATCCATATTTCAAAGAATAAGCCTTTTAGCCTAAACCAATCTGAGCATGTCGCATCCACTATATTTAAATATTTATCAGATGAAATTGCTGAAGATGGCGATTTTGTAATACCAGAATTATGTATTAGTCTTGATATATTTAGTGGAAGGGTTGTTACTGCCAGTGGAGATCATGATAGCAGAATACAAGAGGTTATTGAAGTTTGTAAGGAAATTAAGAAATATTGGGATGCAGCTTAGGAATTAGGGGCTATTATGCCCCTAAATTATTATAGCGCTTAAATAAGTAAAACAAAAAATTATGGATGCTGAAAATTTTATATTCTTAAAAAAAGGCGAAAATTTAAAATTAAAGTTTAATTCTCCGGTTTACTTAAAAATTGGAAAACTGGTTTCTCAAAATGAGTTAGAGCTTGTTCAACCTCCTTCGTTACACTTAGTATTGACTGTTGATAAGCATACATTTCCGTTAAAAAGCTTAATCTCTTATAGTTTACCTATTCATCTAAATCGTAGAGTAGTTGAAGTAAACGAAATTTATAAAATTGAGCATGATGCTGAAATTGACATTGTCGATAATACTGGTAAAGAGCTCGACTATGAGGTAATTATGTTCTATTACTTATCAAAAATTAACTTTTGGGAAAGAGACTTTGTTGTTTACAAAAATGGTGATGAAATTGATAAGATAAAATGTTATTATAATTTGAAAATTGATACAAATTTTCATGCAGAATCAATTTCTAAAAATGTTTTTACGAAAATTGATGCAAAGTCCTCCGAGGAATTAATGTATCTGGTTGAAGTTAAGCTCAAAACTTTATATGGTGAAAAAATAATAATCAATCCATTTAATAATTAGATTAATAAGTTATTATGTTTAAAGAATTAAAGATTTGGCTAATCTCATCATCCATTTTATTTCTATGTTACTTAGCAACTTGGGTTTCTGGTATAGAAGGTTCATTTTATAACAATTTATTATCAATATTTAATAACATCTTAGCAGCTATTTTACTGGCTTTGATTTATGCTATTATCAGAGACTTTAAATTTATAAAACTCATTCTTTCGATTTTACTTAAACGAACTAAATACATTCGCTTTTCTTCAGCTTATTTATTTAAGATTCAGATTGAAGATAAATATTTACTGGTAAGAAGTAATCGCATTGATGATTTCTTTCAACCTGTTGGTGGAGCATACAAATACTTTGAGAATGATTCATTAACAAAATTAAGGGTTAGAAAAGATGATAAACTTCCAGTCGATTCTGATAGCAATGGTGATATAAGGTTACAGGTACCTAAGTCAAATGCTTTAAAGTTTCTTAGATGGTTTTATAAAGCAGAAAATAGGGAAGTAAGTTGTAATCGTGAATTTTATGAAGAGCTTATCAATCAAAAAATCCTTACAGCTGAAAATTTTCCCTATGTTTTATATAAAAAGAGTTCTCATAAAATTACGGACTTACAATATTCAGAACATTTTAAGTGCTGGGAGATATTAATATATGATATAGTTGAACCTGTTCTTACAGAAAAACAAAAAGTGGAATTAACGCATTTATGCATGAAGGGGAATACGAGTAAGTATATATGGGCTGACGCAACAATGATTGAAAACAATGGTTATAATAACGATACCAAGAAACAGGAATACAGATTTGGTACACAAACGAAATATATAATTTAATAATTTATATCAATGAAATTTGCAAATAAAAAACAAAAGATAGAATACATATTAGATAAAATTGGTCAAGAATTGCAACTGGGAAAAGACCGATGGAAGAGGATGAAAAGTGCATATAATGGTGTCAGTCAATGTATTGAAAATGATCCAGATTTCTTTAAAGGCGTCCAATTTGATATTTATCCGCATGGCTCTGTGAGAATAGGAACAACAACTAAACCAATAAAAAATCAGGAATATGATTTAGATGTTGTATTGCAATTGAATCTTGATTGGAGTAATGAAAAATACAGCCCGTTTACTGTATATAATGAATTAAAACGAGTTCTTGAAAATAATGAGGTTTACAAAGAAAAATTGGAAACAAAAAATCGAGTTATACGACTCAATTATGCTGGTGATTTTCATATGGATATAATGCCTGGTTGTCAGGAAGATATAGAAGATGGTAATAAAATTAGAATTCCGGATAAAGAAAAAAGGCATTGGAAATCTAGTAATCCTAAAGGTTATGCAAATTGGTTCGATAAGACTTCTAAAATATATGAACCAACGCTGCTTACAGAATTATTCGCAAAAAGTGAAGATTTGCCAATAGAGACAAATTATGAAGCAATTCCTCCTCTTAAAAGAGCTGTTCAGTTAATTAAAAGATACAGAGATATTTATTATAAGGACGACGATGAATTTAAAGTCTCAAGTATAATACTGACAACAATTGCTGGTCTTTTTTATGAAGGAAATAATTCCATTGTGGATACGATAAGAAGCATAGTAAATAACTTAAATCAAAGATTTGTAGAGTTTCCAAATGCACCCTTTGAAATAACTAATCCTGTTAATAAAGATGAAAACTTTGCTGATAAATGGAAAGACGATGTTAGATATTATAATAGTTTTAAAAAGTTTATTAAAGATTTTAAGGAAACCTGGGATGAAGTTGAAAATTATCAGGATTTAGATGAAAGTAAGAACGCATTTAGTGAACTGTTTGGAGAAGATTATGTAAACAGAGTTTTTTCTTTAACCGAAAAATACGAAAATTCTGATTTAACAATATCAGAAGCAAAGGATATTAATACTGCATTTATAGGAGGTAGTTTATCGGTTAGTGGTTCTAAATCAGAAAAAACAATTTCTGTGAAGGAAAGAGGAGGTTTTCATGGTAAAGAAGAAATATAATCCAGCTATTCAAGTAGCTGGACTTAGAGATTTGTTGTTATGTGGTTTGATTTCAGACTTTACTTTTATTAGAAATATACGTGGAGGTTATAATTTTTGTTTTAATTTGTCAACTATCACATTTCATGCTGATGATAAAACTATTACGAAAGATTTTTCTAAATATAAATTATCTATAATTTATACAATTAAAGATCAACCTAAAGTTTTCATAATCTCACCAGATTTAGATTCTGATACTCCACATTTATATGGAGACAAGAGTTTGTGTTTATATAAAAAGATAAACTTTATTTGGCAGACAAATAATTTAATCTCTAACGATCTCTTTCCTCTAATATGCTGTTGGGTTTATTTTTATGAGGTTTGGCAACTCTCAGGAAAATGGTTAGGACAAGAAGCTGAACATTAAAGATTATTCTGATTTCTATTCTCTATTATTGCCATTTAATTTACCCTTATAAAAGTAAATTTTCTAACAATCAATACCAAAGGATTTTCAGTAAAACATAGCCTACTTAAAAATAAAGTTGTTTAAGGTGGTTATATTTTTGTGTTTTGGTTATTAAATGGGTTTGGGGTGGTGCTTCGACTACGCTCAGCAACCAAATAAGAACTTGGGGCTTCGACAGGCTTAGCCACCAATATATTGGAACTTATTATAGAATGCAGCAGCGGGAGGGCAAACTGTAGGTGTTTTTAGTCCAAAACTTCATTTCATATAATCTTTTAAACCACAAGTAATGGCTTTGCATACTATAGCGTGGCGAACGTTAATTGTTGGTTGGTAAAAACTGCCAAAGAATCATTTTAAATTAAAAATCATTAAGAATGTGCTAAATTTGTATATTTAGTGCCAATACTATGCAAATAAAGAATAAACATACCATACAGACAGTAAAACAACCATCACACAACATTGAAAGTGTAGACTTATTAAATAAACAAATTGTTGATTTAAAAGACAAGAATCTGCAACAAGCACTTGAATATGCCGAAGAGGCACAATACATTGCTACAAAAATTGGCTATGATAAAGGTTTGGCTTATGCTAAAATGCACAAGGCATCTTGTTTGTTTAATCAGTCGGATACCAAACATGTTTTAGGTAATTTATTGGAGGCCATTAGTTATTTTAAATTGCATCCTAATGAAAAAGGATATGCCCAAACATTAAATTATACGGGTAATTTGTATGAAAAATTAGGTGAGTATGATTTGTCGTTGGGGTACAACAAACAAGCACTAAAAATTGCAAAACAAAACAACGATCTCGAGGTTAGGGCAAAAGCATTAGCCTCTATTGGCAAAATTTTTAAAATAACTGCCGACTATAAAAAAGCAATAGCTGCTTTTAAAGAAAGCCTGAGTTTGCGAATTGAACTTGGTGATGAACGTGCTATCGCTTCATCTTACAATTGGATTGCGGAAACCTACACGCAAAGTACTGATTATGCCAGCGCATTGGAATATTACAATAAAAGTATTGAGCTACGAAAAAAGAATAACTCAAAAGAACTGCCCTTATCATATTTAGGGAGAGCTGGTTTGTATAAAAAAATGGGGCAATACAGCAAGGCTATTGAAAATTACCAGAATTCGCTTTCGTTGTATAAAGAAGCAACCGGCGATAAATGTGATTTGTTTTGCTACAAAGGAATGGGAGAGGTGTACGTTGAACTTCATAACCATGAAAAATCGACCAGCTATTTATTAAATGCCATGAGGTTGGCCGAGTCGATGGGTAAAAAAAACATTTTGTATGAAATACATAAGCTTTTAGCCGAAAATTATGAAAGGAGTGGACAATATAAAACTGCATTGGAACATTATCGGGTTTATCAGCAACTTCAGGAAGAGGTGTTGAACTCAGAAATGTTGAATAAGTTAAAACATCAACAAATCAACTTTGCCGTTGAGAAAGCCCAAAAAGAAGCAGAAATATCGCATCTTAGAAATGTTGAGTTAAAAAAGGCCCTGGAGCAAATAGAAAGGAAAAGCCTGGAAATAAGTGATAGCATTGAATATGCCCAAAGTATTCAAATGGCGCTTCTTCCGCGTACGGATGTATTGCAAAAATTGTTGCCTCAAAGCTTTGTACTGATGAAACCACGTGACATAGTTAGTGGTGATTTTTATTGGGTAAAACAAATGGAGGAAAAAGTAATTGTTGCGGTGGCCGACTGTACAGGGCATGGTGTGCCAGGTGCACTTTTAAGCATGCTGGGCATTACCTTTTTAAACGAAATATGTCAGAATGAGGCTACTTTATCTGCAGGACATATTTTGGATGAATTAAGAGCAAAAGTAATAGAAGCTTTTAAGCAAACAGATGGGCAAAATGCCACTAACGATGGTATGGACATTGCGCTTTGTATAGTTGATCTTAACAAAAACCAACTGCAATTTTCTGGTGCCAACAATCCCTTATACATTATCCAGGCTGGTGAATTAATTGAAATAAAAGGGGATAAAATGCCCATTTCCTATTATCCAAATGCTAAAGAAAAGTTTACGAACCACTCTGTTCAACTGGCAGGCAACGAATCATTCTACCTTTTTTCGGATGGTTTTATCGACCAATTTGGCGGCCCTAAAGGTTTTAAATACCGACCAAAAAGATTTAAACAACTGTTATTGGATAGTTCCTCTGCTACCACACCTAAAAAGCAAAAAACTGTTTTAGAAAAAGAATTGAATAGCTGGATGAAAGGTCATGAGCAAACGGATGACATTATTGTTTTGGGGGTACAATTGTAGGTTTTAAATTTATCTTTATTAAGACCTAGCCGTCTGGCGGGTATTCATCAGGTGCTGGCATACTAGTGTCAAGTCAAATTTGATATTTCTGGTAATTAGCCAGGTGACAACACCTGGCTGGTGCACTTACCAGGTGTTGTCACCTGACAAATTAGCTTTGACATGACACTAGAAAGAACCAGGCATTTAATCAACAACCCGCCTGACGGCTTCCACTCACATTTCTGTCAGCACTTTTTCTAATATTAAATTAAATTCAGTGGGCTTTTCCATCATTGGATAATGTCCTGTTGCAGAGATAGTTTCCACTTGAAAACTATTTTTACAATGGTTTTTCAATCCTATTTCATTTGTTGGAAAACCATCACAGTTTATTAAATACAACTTGTAATTAAGCTGTTCTAATCTTTGTGCATCGGTAGATGCGTATTGCATTTGGTTCATGCACGTTTCATAGCCAATAACGGAATCGCTATTCGCAAAATCGGTTTTTACTCTGTCTTTCACTTCCTTTGATGTTGTTGGGTGAAAAAGCATCCTATCTGCATACGCAGGTGCAGAATTTTTAAAATCCTTTTTTAGCATTGGAAAGAAATCGTTCATTTGTTTTATTTGTCCTGGTGTAAATTCAACGTCAATTAATTTGAAATTGTCAACACCTACAATGCCTACTATTTTTGGATTGTTGGTTAATGCTGTTTGTAACATAATTTCGCCTGCCATAGAATGTCCAATAATGACAACATTTTCAAGGTTCATTGTATCGATAAATGTTGTTACATCCTCCGCATATTCTTCAATGGTCCAGTTGGTTCTTTGGGCTTTTGATTTACCAAAGCCAGGCAGGTCAATTGCGAAAACATGGTAAGATTTAGAAAAATAATCAACTTGATTTTTCCAATACATTCCATCAATACACCATCCATGTATAAAGAGGAGTGTTGTGTCCCCCTGTCCTTTTTGAAAATAATTGATTTCAACTTTTTTTTCTCTGATTGTGATTTGTTTAGCTGTCATACTTTTTAGTGTTTGTGCCTTGCTTGCATTCGATAAAAGTGCAGCAATGACGATTAATAAAACTGCTTTCATGTTCATTTTTGTTTGAATTTGAAGCAAAGATAAAAGGCACATAGGACAGCCCTTTGTCAGGGGTTTAAGAAACTGTTTAAAAAAGAAACCACAAGGTGGTTTAACTATAAATAACCATGGGTTTCACCCATGGTTGATGCGGCAACCTGAAAACCAACCCTGAAAGGGTTGAACTCTTAAACCCAATTGCCCTGCGGTTTGTAGAGTCCTTTTATTCGTGTTGCAAAAGATGCTACTAAAAAAAATTATGATTGTATGCAAATTTTAGTATCTTTCAAATGAAAAAAAATACAAATAGAGAAGTAAATCCAATCCTTAATATTAAAATTAAAATAAATAACATTGAAAGCTTTAAGAACGCGAGACGCATTTTTTCTTCTTTTCTTTATTGCCGTTTTTGTTACAAATTGTCAAAAAAAATCTACTAATAAAGACCAAATTACTTTTGAACGAACTGATAAATCGAATAAAGTTAAAATTAAATGGTTGGCTCAGTGGTATGGTGAAGGCAAAAAAGAAACACTTATACATGAAATAGTAAGAGATTTTTCTTTCCAAAATCAAAATGTTCAAATTGAAGTAGAATTTCCACATGAAATGGCTAAAATTAGTCCTACTGATATTCCATTCAATTATGTTGTGGATTCAATTGTGCAAATGGTTAAGCAAAATAGCTGGCCCTATGATATTATGCTGTGTGATGCTGATATTTATAATGTTGTTGGAAATAGATTAAATAACTTGAATTGGGGGCAGGAGTATTTAGTTGATTTTATCAAAGAACCATGGTTTGTTAATGCTCACAAAAATAACCTTTTTTCAACACCTATATATACAGACAAATATGGCGGAATTGCTCCGGGTGTATATATTGAAGGTATTTGGAAACTTTTTTATGTAAGCTCCACTGTAGAGAATAAACTGGGAATTAAGGTGAAAACAAATGATATGACGATGAGTGATTTTATTTCTTACGCCAAATCAGTGCACGAATATAATAAAACACACTCAGATAAAGTCACCCTGTATACATATCCTTATAGTTTTGATGCATTTTTTAACCAACTGGTTCTATCTGCATTGGAAAAAAAATCTACAAGTAATAAAGAAGATGTGTTATTAGCCTGTAAGAAAGTATATGATGAGCTTGAGAAATTGAGCCAATATAAACCAAATGAGAAATATTTAACAGTTGAAAGCCCTTTTATGCTTTATGAGGATAAAGTTCTTTTCACATTCCACTATTCCTGGGTTTATCTTTTTTGGCAAAAGAATAATCCTGAAGGGATAAAGGCAGTGCGTCCTTGCGAAATTCCTTCAATTGATGGAAAAGTTGCTCAAAGTTATAATGGAATCTATAATTCTGTGTTTGTAGTCCCCAAAAAATCAAAAAACCGGAAACTTGCTGAAAAACTAATGCAGTTTATGGCTTCTTCTGAAACCGCAGAAAGATGGACAAAATATTCTAAATGCCCAACAGGTCTAAAAATACAGATATCATATAATACATTTGGCACCGATGAATATAGTAAATTTGGTCAACATATTGAAAAAAAGTATCATGGCAATTTAGACGATGTCAATATTGCTGGTAAATTCTTAAATTCCAATAAAAAAATTGACTATCAGATAGAAAAAGTGATGAATGGTGAGATATCTGCCGAAATGGCCTTACAAAATCTCAAAGAACAAATATTTTCTGAATAAACATAAAAATGATATTTCGATAACCTCCTTTATTAGATCTGATACAACAAAAGTTAAAGATATAATGCAAGAGGGTGGAAATTTTACATTAGGATAGTACGAATTGATTAAAAAATAATAAATGAATGCAATAAGCAAGAATAAAGAATTTCTTTCAAGCCGATTAATCTATAAAATAGGTGTAATCCTAATTGTTTCAGTGATAATTGTACTCGTAATTACGGGGATAGTTTACATAAATAAATTCACCAGCGAAAATACAAGTAAATTTGAAACTCAACTAAGTGCTCCTGCGGATTTGATATCTACTGGAAAATTGCGATATGATGCCGCAATGGATACTAAAACAATGTCGAAAATGGCAGGTGGTGATGTTATTAATTCTCTGATTATTGGCCAGGATGAAAAAATATATTACTCGAATGATAGTAGTTATTTGGATAAAGATATTAATGATGTAGATTTATTGAAAAACCTTGATGTTTTCAACCGTCATCTGGATAAACCTATATACCTATGGGAAGACAATGGAAATAAGGCTGTATGTATAGCACCATTGTTATTTGAAGATGGCACTTATATTGGATATTTATATCTTTCTGTGGATACACAAATTATGGAGGAAAATAAAACCAGGCTAATGCTAACTTTCATTATTGGCACATTGTTAGCTGTTATTGCAATATCTATTGTTATAATATTAATTTTCAACTTTTATATTTCTAAACCAATTGAAGAAATTTTAAGTGGAATTAATAAAATTGGTAAAGGAGATTTATCCACAGAATTGGTTGCTAAAAGCAATGATGAGCTTGGCCAGATTATTGTTTCATTAAATACTTTAAGTAAACAGGTTAAACATATAATAAGTGAAATTATTAATGAGGCTAATAATTTAAATTCCGCAAGTTTAGATCTTGAAAATGACTCAAATAACTTGTTAAATGATGCAAATCAGTTAGCATCTACAGCCGAAGAAGTGGCCTCATCAATGGAAGAGATGATATCTAATATTCAGGCGAATACCGAGAATGCGCAGAATACAGAGAAATTGACTAAACTAGCAGCCAAAGAGATGGAGAATGTAGGGAAACTTTCGGGGGTAAGTTTACATTCAAGTCAGGAAATAACTCAAAAAATAACTGTAATTAATGATATTGCATTTCAAACAAACCTACTGGCACTAAATGCAGCTGTTGAAGCAGCCAGGGCAGGAGATTTTGGTCGTGGTTTTTCTGTGGTAGCAGGTGAGGTGAAAAAGCTTGCAGAGAAAAGTCGTATTGCAGCTGACCAAATCCAGCATTTATCGCAAACTAGTTTTAAACAAACAGAGGAATCGGTGGAGAGTCTGCACAAACTTGAACCTGAGTTTTTAAAAACAATAAATCTTGTTAGTGAAATTTCTGGGGCAAGCCGGGAACAGGCTAGTGGTACAGAGCAGGTCAACATGGCTGTTCAGGAATTAAATACAATTACTCAAAAAAATTCTTTTAGTTCTGAACAGTTGAATTTCAAAGCTATTGAACTTCAGAAGCAGGCTGAAAAACTGAAAGAATTGGCATCTTATTTTAAAATTTAATTTGTTGTTTTTAGGTAGTTTTAAAAATCCAAAAATTAGTCAGGTTTAAGAATATAGATTTATACCGAACCGCTGTTAGTAATTGCTTTGCTTCACAAGTTTGCAAACCAAAATTGCCAGTCGATCAGCATATACAAAGCCATTTATACCAATTTTAGTTTACAATATTTCAAACTGGCTTAGTATAACTTTACAAATGTTTTTTTATAAAATTATTCAAGTGCTGTATAATCAAAATTCTAATCAGTAATTTGGGTTAAAACAAAGATAAAAGGCACCTAGGACAACACTTTGTTAGGGGTGTGGAAATAATCTTTTCGAACGTTCCTCCAAATAGTGTTCAAGGCTGAAAGTCTTATTGGGTTTAAAATGAGTGTGTTGTAATTTGAGTTCTTTTATTCTGTCGAGGCGAAACTCTCTTATTTCTTGCCGTAATTCACAAAAGGCAATGGTTGTCCAAACAGCACCACTGAAATAAACCGCGTAAGGATGGATTGTCCGTTCTGTTAGTTGCTCTTCATTTCTTGACTGGTATTTTATTCTCAGTTTTTTGCTTTCTGTAATTGAATGCTGAATACTATCTAAATAAGAACTTGCAGGTGCCCAAGGTTTTTGAAATCCAATTCTTGAATTTAAAAATTCCAATTTGTCTTTGTCTGTGAGCGATAAAACGGCTTTTATTTTAAAAAGTGCAGATTCGTAGTTTTGTTTAAGAGAATCTTCGGTATGGTAGTTTAAAATTTTACTTGTTGTTACCAAAGCCCTTGCTTCTTCCATTGTGAACATAACAGGTGGCAACCGATAACCTTCAACTAAGAAGTACCCCTTTCCTTCATCTTCGCCAATTGGAACACCTGCGTGCCTTAAAGTTTGAATATCTCTGTAAATTGTCCTTTTAGTAACTTCAAATCGTTCAGCTATTTCACGAGCAGTTATCAGCCGTTTAGATTGAAGTTGTATGAGTATGCTTGTTATTCTGTCAAGTCTATTCATTGTTGGTGTAGTGTTTGGTTAAATTGCTGCCAATGGTGAGTGTAAGAATAGTAGCCAATTACGGGCGTGTTACGCGTTAGACAGTTGCTATTTTGAAACGGGCAAAAAAAGTACAAAAATGAACTATCACAACTGTTATTTTTACACCTTGTGTGTGCCAGTTATTTCTTCAAAGCTGCTCTTATTGCGTTTTCTATTTCATTAATATCAAATGGTTTTCTAAAATATTTCAATATAAGTTTGGCGTTAAGAGCCTCTTGAATTTCATCTGTAATATCATACCCTGTTAAAATATAATATTTAATATCAGGATATTTTACTTTTGCTTTTCGAATGAATTCTATGCCAGGCATTATTGGCATTTTCATATCACTTATAACAATTATTGTATCTAAGTGTTCTTCCAATAAATTTAGTGCAGAAATACCACTTTCAGCGGTTACTACTTTATATTTTTTATCGAAATTTAATTTGAATAATTGAAGGTTTAATTCTTCATCATCCACATACATTATTTTTAACTTATCATTCATTGAAAGGTCTTTTAGGTAAATGGATCAAAACATTTTCGTTAGGTAAGAAGGTGAATTTATTATTAGAAAGATACAATGATTCTAATTTAGATAATTCACAAATGATTTTAGGGAAAGTATCCAGGTTACAATATTGAATGAATAAAACCTTTAAGTTTTTAAGCCTTTGAATTCCATTCAAGTCAATATTCTCATTTCTGTCGAGAGATAATGAGGTTAAATTATTAAGAGTAAATATTGAATCAGGCAAGCTGGTTAATACCATGTTAATTAACTCTAAATGAGTGGTTTTGTATGGGTTTAGCAATGCTTCATTAACTGTGTAATTAGATGATATTTTTTGTTTGTCCAGTCTTATTGAATCTTTTTGATATTGACTCAATTCTGGATTTCTACTAGTTTCTCTTTTTTTCTGCCTACAGCTTTGAGAAAATCGAAGAATAATGGTAATTACTAAAAGTGTTTTTAAATTATACATTGTATATCGTAGATTCTAAAATTGTGGCCAACATCTTAGCATTTCACCCTAAGTTTCCCCAAAGATATTAAAAGTTACAAAATTAAAAAGATCGAGAAGGTTTTATTTAACCCTCTATTATGCAATACTACTAACGAAATAAACACCTAAACCTGAAGCAAATAACCACATGCCATATAATGTGTGTTCAATAACAGTTAGGGTTAATGATTTTGATTGATGATAACGATAAGCAAATATAAAACCTGCAACAAAAGTAAGTAGCATCACCAAGGGACTTTTGTAATGGATGTGTCCAAATGAAAAGAACAAGGCACTTGCAAATATAAGCCCCCATTTTGATGAGAATAATTCACCATAACGATGAAAAAAGAAGGTTCTGTAGGCAAGCTCTTGAGGGATAACTGAAAACAAGGGATAAACAACACTCATTATCACCAACAACTGAGGTTCCTCCCTTGGGAAAATAAATAGTTTTGAAGGATCGAGTAGATAGATGATTGCAACCATTACCAATGCCGCAAGAAAAAAGAATAAAAGCATGCGGATAAAGTATTTTTTAGCAGCGACCAAGTTTATGTGATTTTTTTTATCAAAACTATTGTCATAATTTAAAAACAGAATAGCTGAAAACCCCATTATTATTAGTATTAACCACAACGGAAGTACAATTACATCGAGCACAATAAGTAAAGGCAATAAAAAAAACAACACAGCAATTTCTGCAATTTTTTGCCAGTAGGCAAAGTGCAATAATATGGTTTTTATTTTATCCATTGCGTATAGCTATACTTTGGGTATTGATTAAGCACTTTAAAACTTGCTGGTTTATAAAACTTAGATAACAGGTACGAAATTCAGAATAGCAACTGATAGTTAGCTATGGAACATGCTTGTTGGCTGTTCCCTTTTCTGTAACTTTGGTTAGTGTTTATAAGAAAACTGTGTGTTTAACAAGTGTAACAAAAAACATTTGCGAAGCTCACAAGTTTACTTGTAAATTGGCGTTTTATAGCACTAATTAAACTGGTTGAAACCGGTTAGAGTGACTAATTAAGCCTGGGGGCAATGTTATTCTTTTTATTGTAAGGAATCATATTCAAAAAAACTTTTCGGTTTTCCTGAAGACCTTAAAAGCTAAAAAGAATTGATGTTTTATTAATTGCAGTTTGTTCAATAATAAAACGTTTTCGATGTACAATTTAGTATGTAAAAATACATAAATATTAAGCTATTTTTTGTGTCACCGGGAGTAATGGTAAGTCTAACCGTATGGCGGGTATGCTGCAAGGTGCTGGAAGATTAAAATAGTGTAAGCATTTAATCAAAATTCCGCCTGACGGCTCTATCGAATAATCTTACAACCAGGTCATTAGTCATTAAGTC
>JBNKJW010000195.1:0-6971 GCA_050291445.1 Bacteroidales bacterium
AAAAGCCCATTCTGTAATACAATTTATACAGTTTTTCATCAGCTTCTTTTTTAAGGTAAAAATAATTATTGTTCTCTGTTATTTTTAAATATTTGTTTCGTGGGTTTTTTCCCCTACTTGCTTTTTGTTTGGCTAAAATAGCGTCCCGGTTGGTTATTTTACCGAGAATAGCCGTTGCCAAGTCTGTTTGTTTATGGAGCCAATCAATCACTCTAGGATCGTTACTATTTTCCATAAATCTGTACGGATCTTCAACAACCTTTCCGTAAAAGGTGTCTTTGACAATTTGTGGGGGAAGTACATCCAAATTTGGTTGTGATTTTAAGTTAAAAGTCCCAGGCAATAAAGCTACAAGCAAAAGTGATTGTTTGTGAAGTTTTTTCATTTTTTGGTTTTATAATGTGCAAATTTAGCTTGAATATTTCAAAATACCCAGAACAAAAAAGTTCCTCTTTTCATACGCAAAGAGGAATTATATGTCATTAATTACCAGCAACTTCCAATTATTTCTTTAACTGAAAATCTGGGTGCCCGGTTTGCCAGAGAGCAAAGGAAATTGCATCTGCAACTTTTTGATCCCATTGGTCAGTGGTTAAATTGAGTCCATGACGACTACCAAAATCAATAGAAAAGGATTGGGTTATCTAATTAATTCCCAAACATTTTAATACATTGTCTTTATATTTGATCCCCAAGGGGATACCTTTTGTGACATCTTTCACTTTCACAATTACATTATTTCCCTTTATAGCATGAACCCTGCTAATAGCAACAATATAGGATTTATGGACTCGCAGGAACTTATCAGACGGTAATATATCATGCATTGCACTCAATGATTTATAAATCATTTTTTTCGATTCATCCATAACAATGGTAATATAATTGCCAGCTCCCTCAATATAAATAATGTCGCCAAAATTAATTTTTACTTTTTGCCCTTTATCTTCTACAAAAAAGAACAGTTTTTCTTCTGGTATTGTATTGTGTTGGTTCAATTCATCGATGATGCGATCTACACACATTTTAAAACGGCTGAACGTAACAGGTTTCAGCAAATAATCAGCCACCCCGTGTTCATAACCCGACAAGGCATATTCACTGTAGCCAGTAGTAAATACAACCTTTGGAATATTGTTGCCCCATTTTGTTTTTATGTTCTCAATAAATTCAATCCCCGTCAGGTCAGGCATTTCAATATCAAGGAAAATAATATCCGGTTTATTATTATCCAAAAATGTAAGGGCCTCAATTGAATCGGTGGTCATTAGTTGAATGGATAATTTAGATATTTTTTGTACATGATCCCGTATTAAATCAACAGCTTCTTTTTGATCATCTACTATGATACAAGTGTACATTTTTTAATCAGTTTTTTTTAGTAAAACTTAGCAAGTCCGACAGACTTACTAAGTTGCGCAAGTGGCTGATATTTTTCTAATTTTTATTTAACTTAAAATCAGGATGCCCCAATTGCCAGAATAAAAACGAATACACATCAGCAGTAGAGGGATGATCAAAGTGCCCGCTATTTGCAACGCGAAACAGTATTAAATTGCCCTCTTTATTTACTTGTTGCATTTTTGCTACTGCTTTAGCCGGCTGCCAGGGTACAACTCTTGAATCGTTTAATCCGGCAGTAAATAGTACTGATGGATAGTTTACTCCTTCTTTAATATGATGATAAGTATCCATATTATACAAATATTTAAACCCTAGAGAATCTTTTGCAGAACCAAATTCATCTACACTTGGGTTAAATGTATGTTCCATTCGCAAAGGGTTTAGTGTACCAACATAAATAACAGCCGCTTTAAATAGTTCAGGCCGCTCTGTAATGGCCCGTCCTACAGTTATCCCTCCCGCGCTGTAGCCTGCAACGCCAATGTTTTGTGACGAAGTATATTTTTTATCAATTAGGTATTCGGCACAGGCAATTAAATCTTTCCAGCTATTGGCTTTTGTGGCTTTAAACCCTCCTTTGTACCAATTGTCACCTTTTTCACCGCCACCACGCACATGGGCTACTGCATAGATTCCCCCTCGACTGAACCAGGTTATCCGGTTTCTGCTAAAGTAGGGTTTTTCTACACTCCCATAGGCTCCGTATGCTTCAATCAGGACAGGGTTGGTGCCATCAAGCTTTAAACCCTTCTTATAAACAATAGAAAGGGGCACCATGGCACCATCATGTGAAGGTACTTCTGTTTCTTTAATCACTAATTTTAAAGGAGTACCTATGTACTGAATTTCCGGGATAATTCCCATTTTAATGATCTGTTTATTTTTATTGTAGCTATAGATATCCCACTGTTCGTTGTAATTTTCCAGTGAAAACAACAAATTATCTGAAGCCTGGTAAGATGTTATTATATTAAACCATGGCTTTAGTCTTAGCGAACCTAAAAATGGCAATTTTATGTTTTCGACACTGTAATTTTTCAGATCTATTTTTAATAGTTTATTTAAACCATTCTGCATTGTTGCCAAATATAAACTATTATATGTAAGTATCAATTGATCCAACACTAGACTATCATTACCTTCATACAATACCTGGCGAGTTGTAGTATCTTGTAATTTCATGGTTATTAGCTGTCCGTTGGGGTTTTTACCGTACGACAAGCCAAAAAAACTGTCTCCATATAGCATATTATGCCCAATTTTATCTTCCCTGCCACAAATTTGTTTCCAGACAATTTCCCCGGCAGGTTTTTCCAATATGTCTTTCAGGCTAGTGTAATAAACAATAACGTATGATCCTTTTGCAAAATTTATCAGCACCTTATCTGAGGTAGGATTGATATAAAACCTTGGCCAGTTAATTTTTTCCAGATCCAGGTTTTTGCTTAATAACCTTGATAGTACCGGTTTGTCATTTGATGGAGTACTATGTAATTTATGAAGGCAAACTACAGCATCTTCATAAAATGTGCTCTTATCTTCCTCGGTTTTTAACTCCTTGTCTTTTATGTAAAAAAAACCTGTACCATCAGGTAACCATTGAATATCTCCGGCATGGGAATATTCTATTTTTTCGAGTAAAAGCTGCTTCTTTTCAACATCTACAATATATATGGTAGCTTTTTCGCTTCCATCAGGCGATATGCCAAAGGCCAGATATTTACCGTCAAGCGAAGGCTCGTAATAATCAATGACATAAATGCTGCTATCTTTTTCGTTAATTTCTTTGGTGTTAAAAAGTTCAATGGGCCTGGCATGCATATCATCTGTATACCCAAGCCTTTCAATATCTTCATTCATAGAGCCATAGGGATAAAAATAACGCTTACCTGCCATCCTGGGAAAACTGGCCCATCTTTTTCGCATATCTGCCAGTGTATCCATTTCAGCATCCAGTATTTCCCGGCTTGTTATATTGTGAATAATAGTATCATAAAGCTCATTTTGTTTTCTCACCCATGCCATTACTGTGGTATCATCAAAATTCTCCAGGTTGCGGTAGGGGTCGATCACTTTTTTTCCAAAGTAATTGTCAATGGTGGTATTGTGGGTAATTTTCGGATAATGCCTATTCTTACTTGAGATCTGGGATATAATTCCTTGATTTATAAATAAAAAGAAGAAGAAAGAAGCTAAAATATTTCTCATTTTTTAAGTGTCTAATATTGCTATACTTGGTTCTGTTTTAGAAAATTGTGGGAAATCAGATAGTAATATGCTTTATCACTTGCTATTTCGATTTTCATCAAAACTTTAGATTGTATTATATTGATTTTATAACTATTACACAACTTTATGCTTTAACTAATCATAATTTAGAGGTTCTCACATTGAGTTTTTATATTTCGTCCCTTTGAGACTTGCGGTCATAGAAAATTAGTCATTTGGGAAGTTAAGGATCATAAATTTTTAGATAAAAATGGATAAAGTCCTACAACGTATCAGTCTATGATGTAATATGGTCAAGTTTCAGAAGAAAATAGCATAAAGCAACTTAGCCTTTCAGACTAAATTGTAATTACATCGCAAATACCTCTGCTACATAGTAAATCTTTCAAGTGGGTAATCCCACAGGAATAGTAGAACACAACTTAAACATTGTGAATATTCTTGTTTTTTCCTTTTCCTTTTCCTTTGCCTTTACCTCCTCCACCTTTTTGATTTGTACCATGATCAGGCCCATCACCTCCAGCTCCACCTTTAATTTTTGATAAATCTTGAAAAGTTAAAACCTCAAATTCAGCTTTTTTTGTTTTTTTTAATTGCTTGTACATGTGTATATATTTTAAGTTTATTTTACAAAAGTATAATTTGTTTTGAATTGCGTTTTGAAATATCCGAAATTGACATGATTAAAAGTGGTATTAAAATAGTCTAGCTAATATTTAAAATCAATAAAAAGCAAATTCAAATAAAAATTATTCTTTTTTTTAATATAGTTTTATTTTCGTTTTATGAAATACAGAAGCTACACATTATTAAATTACTTAAAAATGTCTAATAACAGATAAATCAAAGGGTTTTAAAACTATCATGAATGAGTATCGTAACACCATTTAATAAAAAGCAACTAAAAAAACATATCTTGAGTTGGGCAATAATTCTTGCATATGTAAATCTTGATGCACCTATTCCAGGAACTTGGACAGCACAAATTATTGGAGCCAGCATTGAAGCCATGAACTATATTTTTTTATTTTATGGCCTCAGCCTGTATGTTTTCCCAAAGTTTTGGGTAAAACAGCGCATTCATTTAATAATTGTAAGTGTTTTTATTTTTTACGGGTTTTATACCTTAATTACTTATTTTAATTACCTAAAAATAATCCCTGCCTTAGATGGATATACATGGCATGAAGAATACCCTGCCTATGATTTATTAATTGAAAATATTTTTCTTTTTTTTATTGTTTGCCTCGCAGCTATATCGTATTTTTTTTATCAATACAGTATTTATAAATTTAAATGGCAGGCAGAGAGAGAAAAATCCCTACTGGTGAAAGAACTGAATTTTTTAAAAAACCAGTTTAATTCACATATTACTTTTAATTTTTTGAATTACTGTTACAGCAAAATACATCAAGAATTACCTCAAATTGCAGAATCAATTGGGGTTTATTCTGATATGTTACGATATTCCCTACAAAGCCAGATTGACAAGAAAATTCCTGTTTTGCAAGAGATTACTAATATTGAGAACTTTATTTATCTACATAATAGCATTAACGCAAAGGTTGATACAAAGTTTGATTATAGCGGGAATACAACTACATGTTTAATAGTGCCCCGTATTCTTACCAGCTTTATGGAGCATGTATTTAAGCAGGATGTATGCCAAGAAGAAAATACCCCTGTTGAAATAAAACTAAAAGTTTCGGGGAGCAAAGTTGTATTTGCAATTAGAAGTAAAGTAGATCCTGTTAAAAAAAATATGGATATAGGTTTTGAAAATATAAAACAATTGTTAGAATTATATTACATCAATAAATACACATTAAAAAATGAAGTGAAAGATGGAACTCTTTTAGCAAGCTTGCAATTAGACACTGATATGGCTTTAGTTCAAAACGATCAACTAAATTCAAAAAATATCAGAACCGATCAGGATACACTGACTGATTTGGAGATTGATGTCAAGCCACTAATGCGCTTAAATAAAAAACAAATAAAAACGCATTTGATTGTGTGGTTACTAATTATTGCCTATGGTTATATGACTGACCCAATTCCAGGAAACTGGTTGGCAGAAATTATTGGTAGTGCCACTATTCATTTAAATTATATGTTTGCTTTTTACAGTTTAAGCCTATTTAACTTCCCCAAATTTTGGAAAAATAGTTGGTTTTTATTAACAACGAGTATTTTATTTACTTTTCTTATTTATTCTCTAATTAGCTATTTGAACTTTATGATAATTATTCCTAAATTAGGTGGATACACTAGTATTCAGGAAGAATCTCTCACCTATTTTTTACAAGAAATCTTTTACTTTTTTATAATTACAGGTCTGGCAGGTACCGCCTCGTTTTTTATCCGCTATGGGCTTTACAAACTTAAATTGCAGGCCGAAAGGGAAAAAAGCTTACTCTTAAAAGAGATTTATTTCTTAAAGGAGCAGTTCAATTCAGATCTTACTTTTAACTTTTTAAGCTATTGTTACAATAATATACAACCACATTTTCCCGAAACCGCCAAATCCATCAGTTATTTTGCCGGTATGCTAAAGTACACGTTAAAAACAGGACCTAAAGAAAATGTTTCCTTAAGTAAAGAGATTGTTTACATTGAGAATTTTATACGCTTACAAAAATTGCTAAGCTCAAAAGTGTTTGCTGATTTTGAATACCAGGGCAAAATGGAAGATAAGCAGATATTGCCTCGCATACTTGTTACCTTTGTTGAGAACGCTTTTAAACATGGATTGTATAATGATCCTGATCAGCCAATTCGTATGAAACTGAAAGTGGATGACGACCAACTAACTTTTAGGGTTAACAATCGGAAAAATCGTAGCAAAAAAGCCGCAAGTACCCACAAAGGGATTGAAAACGTAAAGCAAATCCTGGAATTACATTATGCCAACAATCACGAGCTTAAGCAGGCAGAAGAAAAGGAGTTTTTCAGCATTGAGTTAAAGATCAGGCTGAGTGTATAATTTAGATGTTTTGGGGGTTAAGATCTCATTTTCAAAACTTTTGTCTTTTTCAGATCTATGTTCTGGTTCCTACGTCCTAACATATAACATCATTCTCTTCTCCAATTTCATCTTGTTAAAAAACCATTTGGAATAAAAAATTTGCCTTTGAAAAAGAGGATGGGTAAAATTGTAAGCGAAACATCAGGGTGGGGGTTAAAAAGCAACCTTGCCTTAGTTTCGTATCAAAACTTTTTCCAGTTTTTAAAATTAGTTCTTTGAATAATGAGTTAAGAAAACGAATCTGATTAGCAGGTTGGATTTGTAAACACCGGATGGGGTTGGTCATTTAGTCATTAGTCATTTAGTTATT
>JBNKJW010000196.1:0-75901 GCA_050291445.1 Bacteroidales bacterium
ACAAGGCCAGTCGGTTGATTATATCGCTGATTTTTTCAATAGTCAGGGAGTAGAAAATTTTTTGGTTGAGATAGGTGGAGAAGTAAGAACAAAAGGTATGAACAGAGAAGGGCAGAAATGGCGTATTGGTATTGATAAACCCGTGGAAAATCCAGAAGAAAGAGAACTCCAGGCCATTGTTGCACTTTCAGATAAATCCTTGGCGACATCAGGTAATTACCGAAAATTTTACGAATTTGATGGGGTGAAATATACTCATTCAATCAACCCAAAAACTGGATACCCTTCGCGTGACAAAATATTGAGTGCTACAATTATTGCTGATGAATGTAGCCTGGCCGATGCCTATGCAACTGCTTGCATGGTAATGGGGTTTGATAAGGCAAAAGAGTTTGTTACCAGCCTGCCCGAAGTTGAGGCATATTTTATCTATTTCGGAGAGGGTGGAGGTTTTGAAGTTTTTCAAACAGAGGGGTTTAAAAAGTTTGTTACAAAATGATAAAAACAAAATTAATAACCTTGTTTATTATCCTGCTAACAGCAACAGCAGTCTTCTCGCAAACAAAAGATGATTTAGAAATCAGGCAACTGGCACGAAAGGTGGTATTGGCTTTGCAGCAAAATGATTTTGAAAATATTAAAGAACATTTTCCTGTTCGGGAAGATTTTGCATACATCTTAAATTTGGCAAAAGACAGTATGCCAGAAAATGAATATGAAAAATTAAAAGCTTTGCTTGATACATTGCCATTTAAGTTTGAAAATGAGATTAAAAGGGCATTTGACAAAGCAAATGAAATGGCAATAGAATACTATCGACTGGAAAGAAATTGAATATCTGGATACAGAAATTATTTACAAACAAGAGAAAGATATAGGACTCCTTACCGCTAAAATTATTGCTAAACTTGCATACAACAGTGAAGAATATAGGATAAATTTTGAGTGCGGCAAGTTGCCAAGATCTTGGATAATAGGTACTAAATTTAAATTTAGGAAAATATTGTAAAAAGGGCTACTTTATTTATTCCGTAGATAGTGAAAACTTATAGTTGATCTTGAATAATTCGTTTCCGGAATTGATTTCTGGTTTTATGAGCTCTTGTGCAGGAATAGTGAGTCGCTCTAGTCCCCATAAATCAAATTAAACTCAATGTATTTTTTGTTAGGCTTGCCATACGCAGTATAATCAAGTTCAATAATTTGGTATGAAAAATAGATGTTATAAGATAAGCGGGCATCGTTTTTCACCTTTTTATTAGCAGCAGCTAGTTGATCCTTATTGATTTGTGCTTTCTTTAATAGTGTTTTTGAGTCTGGGATCTTGTATTCATAATCACTAATTTTTTCAAGCTCAAACCAGTCTGAAAGTTCTGAACCGCCTTCATTCCAAACTCCACCACTGCCATCTTCATTAAAGAAAATGCCAGTTGCAACAGCCAATTTAACACTATTTAGTGTGATATTATCAAGGTTTATATCAAAAAGCAACTTGTTGTTGGCTAAATCACCGCTTATACCATCAAAATCCCATATTTCAAAGGAAATGGTGTCTTTACCCCTTAAATCTGCTGATGAACGGTACATAGGATTACTTTCTGAGAGCTCATGCGGAAAATAAAAGCCCGGAACGGTCAACTTTAACAAATTATCGTATTCTAAAAAAATAGCATTTTCTTTTCCAATAATGGTCGTTTTTTTACCATTATTTTTGGCTATTTTTAGTCCTTCATTCACAGTACAAACAATTTTTTGCTTTTTTGTTTCCAGATTTCCATCCTCGTTATGTATTGATTCAGCTTGTTGAACAACAATGTCATTAGCATTAAATGTTGCTTCAAAGTTGATAACAGCGCCTTCGTAATCAAAATATTCAGCTATTGCGGCACAGTCTTGTAAATGACCTTTTTTTAAATCAGCAACAAACATATAAATAGTTGCAGATTGAATGGTTGCTGATTTAGACAATAACGTGAAAGAAAAGTACTTGTCTGTTTGGTTGTAGGTCAGGAAATGATATTCAAACTGATGCACTTCGTCAATTTCTTGTGTGAATGGTAGCTTGCAGTTATGCATATATTTGTCAATAAATTCTTTTGATGCTTTTTTTAGTGGAAGTTTGTTAATTTCTGTACTTTTTAAAGCATCTGTTTTTACAGATTGTGTTTTGATAAACTCAAAATCAAGAGAATGCTCATCAGGGTTAGATGGGTAGGTTGCTGGTGTGCTGCTTTGATTCAAAGTAGCTAATTGAACTGTATCTTTTTCATTGTTGTAGTTCTCAGAACTGTTAAGACATGCCAGGATAAAAAGCACAGGCAATAGTTGAATCATTGATCTCATGGCAAACTGGATTAGGTTTCTCTACTTCAAAGATAAAAAAAATGATTGTGTGGTCGTTTAACACTAATCTAAAATTTTCAAGGCTAGTTTGCCAGGTGACAACACCTGACAAGTGCACCAGCGAGATGTTATCACCTAGCTAATTTACCATAAATGTCAAAGTTGGAAGAGTGGAAAATTTCTATCTCTTTTCTTTCGGTTTCGGACTTCAAGCCCTGTCATTTAATCAATTTAAAAATCTATTGGTACATGGCCGACGAATCAATTAAAAAAATGTTTGTCTTACATCTTTTAAAACATTGAATTTAACTTTATATTTGCCAACTTATTTTTTATAATGAAGCATTTTTATAACCTCATAGAGTTTATTGAACGGGTAGTTCTTTGGTTTTACCCACCGTTTAAAAAGTTAATGCCTGAACAAACGTTTAAGTATGCCGCAACTGGCGGAGCCAATACTGCCTTAGATATTTTTCTTTATTTTATTTTCTACAATTTTGTGTTGAAAAAAGAAATTGTAGATCTTGGTTTTTATGCTATTTCACCGCATATTGCAGCCTTTTTAATGTCCTTTACAGTTACTTTTCCAATAGGGTTTCTGCTGGCCAAATTTATAAGTTTTCCAGGTTCTTTTCTTCGAAAACGAATTCAATTACTGCGATATGGCATAACAGTGGGTGGAAGCATCATCTTAAATTATATTTTCTTAAAGCTTTTTGTTGAGCATTTTGGGTGGTACCCGACCCTTTCGAAAATTGTTACCACGCTTATTGTTATTGTTTTTAGTTACACTTTACAAAAGCATTTTACTTTTAAAACGGAGAAGGTAAAAGCAAATTAAGTTAAAAACTTAATAAGTACCATTTCTTATCAACTTTCACCAGTTTCATTACCTCATTACAGCGGTTTCCGCCTGAGGGATGATTAAACCAGAAAGGAATTTCAGCCAATTCAACTCCATCAGGAGAATTCAGGTAAACAACATCACCTGTTATATGGGCTTCTTTAAAGTAAGCAATAAATTCACTTTTTATTTGTTCGGAAGAGGTGGCTACATCGCAAATGTATTTTTTGGTATCGCCATCATTGCTTTTATCTGGTGGACACAATTGATGCAAGTTTGAGAAGTCACTATTTTTAGCAGCTCTGAAAACTTCTTCGAGTACTTGCTTGGGGTCAGATTGAAAATTGTCGTTTGTTTGCGCTCGTAAAACAGTTGCGAAAAGACAGATGACAAAAACGAATAGATATTTTTTCATTTCATATAGTTTTAACTTATTATTGCAACACTTTATCACTCAAAATTAATAGAAAATCACATCCCCAGCCCAGGGTTTAAATTCTAATGGAAGTCTGGTTTTAAACTTACCAATAAACTTAATTTCACCACTACAGAGGTTGAACCAAAATGTGTTAATTCCCAGGAGGTTCCTCCAAACCAGAAGAACGGCCTATTTTCCCGGGTTACAAAGAATCTTTTGTTTTCAGAAATTTTTAACAAAGGAAGAAAAAAAGTAAAATCGGTATTATACAAATTATTAATGCTTTTTTCATGTGTTTTTCAAATCTATCCTTAAGGTTCTCAATGTTTTACTTAGGCAAAATAGTAACAATTACTCTCTTATATCTCGATAATTGAGGCTCTCCTTTATCTGTAACTTTTAAAATAAAATGGGCAGTTTCTTTTTTATCAACTTTTGGAGCAGTGAACCCACTATTATGAGCATTTTCAGCACCATCAATTTTTATTAGTTTTTTGTAGCTGCCAGCTTCGGGATAATGAAACCATAGGAAACTATAACTATCGCCATCAGGATCATAAGTATCAAAAGCATCCATTGCACAGTACTGCCCTGATTTTACGGTTAGTTGTTCAGAATGTGTCAGTACAGGAATAGGAGGGTGGTTGGCGTCCTTGTATGCTGCTGTGCACCAGTCCATTCTGGCTGCAAAATCGTTTTGAAAATCATCACGCCAGCGCCACAGGGTTGCTTTGTATCCATTAAATGTTGCGGTGTCCTGTTTTACCGAACGCCCAAACTCGTTAGCTACATAAGGTGTATAGTTATCATTGGCATTCGTCCATATTGCCCGGGTCTCTGGCGCTATGGTGACTATTGAGCTGCCTTTTTTAGTTTTCGAGAAATCGGGTTTGTAAAGCTCATAGCGGCCTCCCCAACCACCCCATTCCGGATGTTCAGGAAAATTCAGACCATTTAATAGTAGTGACAAAAAAGAAGGTGTATCACCCTCAACTCCCCAGGAAACATCTGGGTAAACTGCACCTAAAGGACCATGGTTTTGTTGAATGTTTTCAGCTATCCAGCTATTACTTATGGTGGTATTATCAATGCCTTTTATATAACTATTGATGCCCGACCAGGTTGCACTGCCGTATTCATCACCAGGGCTGACAATATAAAACAAATCGGGGAAGTTGTTTCTGATCCATATGCCACTGTCATCCTGATCGGAAATAGTATAAACCCTTAATTTTGAAATTAATCTTTTAACTTCCTTTTTGCTTTTTGTTTTTTCAATTTTGTATAGAGCCTGAGCTAAGGTATTAACACCACCCCAAACAGAAATCCACAAAGGGCGCTCATCTTTCTCTTCCAATACTTTTATAATCCAGTCAGAACCTTCAGAATCCTTTCCTTCGCCAACTCCGTCCATTCCATATTTTGGCAAACCAGATTTTATGAGTTTCGAAAGTGTTGCTACTTCAGGAAAACCTTTTTCGTGCTTTAACAGGTTGGGTTGAACTTTACCATATGCGTCAATTATTCTTTGTATTGATTTAGGATTGACCTTTGAAGTCATCCAACATGATGTAGTTGCAACTAAACCCTTTATGTCAATCTGGTTTGAATATAAAAACAATCGGACCAGTGATTGGGTATCATCCGGATCTGCCTCAATATCAGTTAAAATCACCACTCTGTTTTTGGCTGAGTTTTGGGCATAAAGCGATTTGCTAAATGTAAGTATTGCCAGTAAAACAATTGCATATATGATGTTGAATTGAATCTTTTTTTGCATGTTGAGTTGATTTTTATATTGTTATTTCGAAATAGTTGTTTTATATTTTGGAAATACCAGCGAAAAAACGGAGCAAAGAATACAAAGATTGTCTTTGATTTTAACTTCTATAGATACCTATTTAATTCTTATATAATTTAAAGCTAACAGCATATCCATAAAAGTCGATGTTAGTTGTAACCGTCAAAGCTTTTTTTATTCTCAAATCATCTTCTAATCCAATAATAATACCTTTGACTTGTTGGTTAACCTCTGCAAGTTCTTCTTGAACATATCCCATGTAGCGTTGTATCTGACCAACGACTAATATAATTTGTCCAATTATATAAAAAAAGGCCTGGATATTATTTTTGCCGCTTTATTTTTTCTTCCAGTTTTTTCAACTCTTCCATATCTTCATTATCCGCCTTTTGCATAAAGTGCAACTTTTGCTTTGCATCTGGTGTATTATAGAATATTATATTTTGTTCTGTTTTCATGTAATCGTTAATTAAAATGGCAAATCATCATCTTTGCCCTTTCCTTATCGCGACTAAAGTGCTTCTCCATGATGTTTAACAATTTTTCGCCTTACTGTCTGATGTGATGGTATTTTTGATTACCCCGAAATTTAGTTAAAACTTAGATGTATATAAGTCTTTTCTATCTAATGGCTAAAGGTACAAAAACCATTAAACAAAGCTTTGCTTTTCCATGGCTATCAACAAAATCTTAGCATGATCAAAAGCAATTCCATCTGATTTTAGAACCATATAATTTGTTTTATCTCCGTTTTGCAGATAAATGGTTTCCTTAACTATCTCGGCAGACAGGTTTAACTGGTCGCTAAATAATTCCAGGATGTATTCAGTACATTCAGCATCCTGGCTGCAATATTCTTTTGCAGCTTCTTTTTTGGATAGTTTAATTGAGAATAGTTGTGAATCAATGGCATCATCTCCAAATTTAAGGTTAATATCCTCTGGCCTGGTAATACCAGTAAAGGCACAGGAAATAATCCAGCCCCGCGGATCGCGTTTTGGTTCGCTAAATACCTGTAATTGGTCAAGCTGAATTTCTGCAATTCCTGTTTCTTCCTGTAGTTCCCGGTGGGCGGTTTGCTCCACTGATTCGCCGGGGCGTACAAAGCCTCCGGGCAAAGCCCAGGCATTCATAAATGGGTGCTCGCCTCTTTTTATCATTACAAGCGAATGCCAAGACTTATTCTCCTCATTATTTTCCACAAAAATCACAATGTCAGTGGCCATGGATGGCTGTTCAAATTCCCTGATGTTGTAGGCTTTTAAAAATTCAGCTTCACCATCAGGCTGAGTTTTGCTTTTTTCGTAAAGTTTAAGTAGTTCTTTTTTAGCCTGGTTGGAATAAAAAAGCGGAATAATGCCGTTGATGTAATCAGCTCCCCGGTTGGTCAATACTATCCTGTTACCCTGCATCTCCATTAAATCCTCTTTCAAAACAAATGCTACTTCCTCTTTAAAATGTTCGGCAAACGAAATGCCAAAGCGGTTTTGAAAAGCCTGCAAATCGATAAAAGCAAAATAAAACGCAACCGAAACCATTTTTCCAATTGATTCTTCTACTGGTAAAGAATAAATATCCTGTATCGGAATTTCGTTGTTTTCGATTTTTTGTTTGTATTTGGCCAGTTGCTTATTAGCTGCCCCCTCGTTGTAGGCCAGGTAGTCAATTCCAAAAGACTGTGCCCCAAGTCCCATTCCGACATAAGGCACTCCATAAATTACTCGTTTGGTCAAGTAATCGCTTGTTCCATAATCATTTTCAACCCTGCTAAAGGTGTTTTTGCCAACGTTTGCATAATACCCGTTTTCAATAAGCAGCTTGTAAGCTAATCGGTATTGACTAATAATCTTGTACAAAGAAACTCCTCCAGCTTCTTTTTCCAGCTTGGTTCCTTTATAGCGGTTCCTGTAAAGTGTGATGTATTCGGGCTTTAAGCCAATGGCATATCGAATAGTGTTTTCGAAGTCATCTTCGCTTTGGTGCAAAAAACCATACATCAGGTCAATATTAAACATCTTGTAGCCCGCTTTGCGGATGTTGCTGGTGGCTTTTTCATAAATATGGGTAGTTCCTTCCCGTCCCAATTCATTCAACAGCTTTTCAGAAATGGTTTGAATGCCCATGCTAATCCGTTTGTAACCCATTTTATAAACGGCTGCTATTTTATCGGGCTCGCGGGCTGCAATAATTGGTGTTGTTTCAATGCTAAAAACGGTATCTTTCTTAAAATCAAATGATTCCGTTAATGCATCGGTGATTTTTTGAAGATTTTCTATGCTGAGTTTAGTAGGAGTGCCACCACCCAAATCATAACCAATTATGGGCTTATCTTTTATTATCGATTGATACATTTCAATTTCTTTTAGCAGCAACGAAACGTATAAATCTTCGGTATGATTTTGCACATCTTCCAAAACAGCATATTCGCAAAATTTACATCGTACCTGGCAAAATGGGATGTGTACATAAAGGCTCAGCTCTTTCGCTTTTGCCCATTCATCTTTCAAAAAATCAACATGCCTGGATTGATCTTTTAACCTGTATGCTTTAAAAGAGCCTGGTGTTAATGGATAGGCTGTGTTGGCATAATGATGGTATTGCAGACCCGTTTCGAATAGTTGTTTTGGGTTCATATAATTTAAGCTTTTTTCAAAGTATTGTAAATGTAATCTATTTATCTTCCGGCAAAGCCTCAAATTCCTTTTTCTTACTTTCAAACCATTTATTCATGGCTTCGGGCGATTCCATCATTTCCTGCATTTTATTCATTGCTTCAAGATGGGCTTTGTCTTCTTTTTTTAGCATTTTCATGCCATGTATTTTACTTAGTTTAGCCATTTCTTCAAAAGTAGGTGCATGGAATTTTACGTCGCAGGCACCGCCTAGTTGTTTGCAAGTCATTGTTTTCATCGTTTATCGGTTTAAAAGTTTACTGAAAATAATCTGAATAGGGCTCGCATTCATTAAAATATTGTTTTGGAGACATACCGGATAGCTTGTTAAAATCGTTTATCATGTGCGATTGGTCATAGTATCCGCAACAATAGGTTAAGTTTGTAAGTGATATTTTTTTATTCTTTGATTTTTCATTAATGGCATTCTGAAACCTTACCACTTTTAAAAACTGCCTTGGAGAGGTTCCGATTAAGTTTAAAAATGTTCTTTCAAATTGCTTGCGACTTAGGCAAGCCTCCGAAGCCAAAAAAGAGATGTCTACAAACCCTTTTGTTCTATTAATCATCTGTAAGCTTTGATTAATTCGTTCAAAATTAACTTCGTATTTTCTTTTTTGCAAAAGTTTTAAAAGATAGTTCTCTGCAATTTTTACTCTGTTTTCAAAACTGTCTGCCTCAAATAATTTTGATTCAATCTCGTCAACAAGGTTTTTTTTAATAAATTTAAGCGGAATGTTCTGGTTGTGCAAATCATTTATTGGAATATTTAAAAACATTGATAAACCATGTGGTTGAAAAATAATGGAGAACAAACAAAGCTTTCCGGTCACTTTTATATCGTAATATTCTTTTAGCTGGCCAGTTAGTACCGCATTTTTTCTTTTCCGCAATCAATTACTTCTAAATTGATTTTCAGCAATGAGCCATAAAATTTTACTGCTTTTTCAAAATTTTCAGTTGGGATTTCAACCCATGAAATTAACTTTTTCATTGTTTTTGGTTTTGTTTAAAAATTACAATGCAAAAGTATTTTCCATGTGTTGGTTAAAATTGGGAAATTGCGACATTATGAAATATGGCCAAAATTTAGTGTTAGGTCAAATGCAAATTGCCAGGTGACAACACCTGACAAGTGCAGGGGGCTGTTATTTTATTCAATTTCTATACTATTTTTCCCTTTCGAAAGTAGGTGGGATTTATTATTCCACTCCAAATGAATTTTTATATCATCTGGTACAAAAATTTCTCCGGTAAGATGTTGTCCATTCTTTTTAAGATTAATTTTTATATCTCCTTTATAATGGGGAAATACAGCCTCGATTTGATTTAATTTGTCAAATTCAGGTGCCATCTTTAGTTCCTTAAAACCAGGTGCAGTTGGTTCTATTCCACAAACCAACGACAGCATAAAATACAATGGAGATGCACTCCATGCATGGCAATCGGAACGGGTGGTAGCCGGGTGCTTTTCGGGGAATGTTGTAAGCCCCATTTTTAGCATTTCTTCCCATTGCAATAATAAATTGAAATATAAATCGGCCCTGTTTGCTTTCTTTAAAGCCTTTGTCAGGTAGAATGTGAAATAATAGGAGCACCGGGCAAGTGTGGTATCCTGAATAATTGTGTTAATCATTTCAACTTGTTGTGCTGCCGGGACCACATCAGCCAAAATGGCCAAAACATTGGCATGTTGACTAAAGTGCTTTCGTTCAGGAGTATCTGCAAACAAATTTCGCGATTTATCCCAACAGGTTTGCTGAACTGCACCTTTTATTTTTTTGCCCAATTCATTATAATGATTCCGCTGATCATTCATACCAAAATACTCAAACAGAAAATCAGCTTTTTTTAGGGTATACAAATATTGCATGGCAATGATTGAGGATGACTTCCCATCCATTAAAGGAGGAATTCCACTATCCCAGCCTTCACTTTCAACCCAGTCAACAAAATTCCAGAACTCAAGTTTTCCTGGCAACCCATTTTCATCAAAGCGGTGCTCAAACCATTGAAGAATATCAAGAACAGCAGGTAGTTTTGTTCTGATAAACTCATGATCGCCGCAATGCATCACATAATCATGGAGCATGGTTATCCAAATAAGCGAAAAAGTAGGGATAAATTGAGGCGAGTTACACGGGTACCGGCTTTGTGTTATTCCTATCGAATTTTTCGAATCGTAAAAATCGTTAATCGCTTTTCGCCAGAGCAGGGTATCGCCTGAAACATAATAGGTTGTCAGGCTTTGCACACGGGTGTCGCCAGTGTATTGCAATTGCTCGTAATACGGACAATCGTAAAACGATTCGCTTGCACAAAGGCGTTGGGTTCGCCATCCAACCTTCCATATTTTACTGAACATCGGGTTATTTGCATTAAAAACAGCTTTTTCTTTAAGCGGATAAGCCACAAAAAGACTGTGAAAGTTATTAAGATAAAGGTCTTCATTACCAGTTTGTATGTCGAGCTGTACGTATCTGAAACACCTCCACCAAAGTGGTTCAAAACTCCTGTTCTCACCACCATCACACGTAATCAAGTCGAAGTTGCCGTTTATCTTTTTATCTTCAACCTCGTTTCTATTTCCTTTTCTGCTGCTAATAACCTCCTCACCATCAATAATATCCGTATAAAATAAACTTTCAGCATAAGTGAGTTGTATTGCACTGTTTTTACCCTTGCTGTAGTTTAGATGCGGATAGGCATTTGTCAACACTCCGTTATCAACCAGAATACTTACTTTGCTGTTTTTTGGAATAATTAAGCTGGATTGTTCACTAATCAGTTTATTCGCATCTGCCTTTGATACGCCGCTGACTCTTCGAACAGACTGAAATTCTTGTTTTGTGTATTCAAGGCCAGCTATATCCCTGGGGTAAAGGCACTTTTCCGGAAGCTCCCCATATTTGCCAATACTTTTTAAAGATTGTCCGTTTTCTCCTTCAACTGCGTTTTTCCATAATGGGGAATCAAACCCGGGTTCCTGCCATTTCCAGTAATGATTAAACCCATTAAATAGTTCAGCAGGGCCAGTTACGTAGTAATATTTGATGTTTTCTATCTTTTTAAATTGATAGGAGGTATCTTTTATAACCTTCCATTGGCTGTTTGTATTTAACACGTTGCTTTCTTTGGAATTCCCCTGAATAATCAGTCCGGTTTTTGATGAGTTAAAAGCCACAGGCCTTACAGTACCAAAATTCCATATTTTAACACAAATTGCATTGATGCCCTTACTCAAATAGGGTGCAATATCAATGGTTTCGTATCTCCATTTTCGAACATCCCCGAGTGCGGGCCCTAAGCAAACAAGTTTTTTATTCACATAAAGCTTGTATCGGTTATCTGCAGAAATATGGATAACGAATTTCTCCGGGATTTTTTGAACAGAAAGTTCCTTTTTGAACAAATAAACACCTTGCTGAGCACCAGTACATTCGGGGTGAGAAATCCATTTGGCATCCCAGTTGTTTTCAAATAGTTGCTGATTATTGATTAAATTTTGTGCACTAAGGCCAAAATTTAAAAGCAGCAATGTGGCGAAAAATGAAAGGGTTTTAACCATGGCTTTAAATGGGTTAGTTTTAAATCGGTGATTTTGTTGTAATCCTCAATGCTTTTTGTTTCAATAAGCTGATAATCAGTGTTGTGTTTGTGCTCTTGTTGCCAGTATATACTTCCTTTTCGCGTAAATTTTCTTGAAGCCCTCTAATAACTCCCAATGCCTCAAAAACATCATCTTGGTCTGACCTATTTCCTCAATACACCTTATCTCTTTTATAAAAAATACACTTTCTTTAATTACATATTTGTTTGTAAAACAAGCAAATTACTCCAATAGCCTGTCAGCAGGTTCTTTTGCACCAACCTTTTTTACCAGCAAATGAAAATTGATTGAAGAATCTGGTTGGTGAACTGGCATTTCGCTCAGAAACAAAGGTTTGTAGATAGGCATATTGTATTCGCTGAACTCTTTTGTTTCGGTAGTTGGGTTGTCTAAACCCAAAGAAGGTGCCCGCAAATACTTCTCAACTCCTTTAGTATCCCTTTCCAGCAGCTTTTCTCTGAAACTTTCATGAAATTTTAATGTAGGAATTTCTTTGTAGCTTGTATCTATTTTAAATTCCTTGGGTTTAAATGTGCGAGGGATTTCCTGTGCTTTTATTGAAAATACCAGGCTAAAACTAAACAAAAGCGTGATTAACAGCTTCATAACATAATTTTTAGGTTCACATATGCAAATATAGGTAAATTTTATTTTGGTGAAACGATTAGGCGTTTTAGGCTATTGGTTTTTATTGGCAAAGATCCCAAATTTTGTTTTTATTTTTCTCAAAAGCCAACTTTTTTCATGAGTTTTGAAATGAATTTTTAATTTGGTGGGCTACCAGGCCCTAGCAAAACCAAAAGCCACGATAGTCTTGTTGGGTTATAGGTTTTGTTGGGTGGTGTTATATTCATTTTCTCTTTCGATTTCTAAAATACATTTTTCAAATTCTCTTAAGTCAGCGTATTGTAATCTTGTCAATTCCAATTGATTAAAAAAACTACAATTATTATTAGATGCAATCTTGCGCTCACCAATAATAACAGACTTCCATGGAATTCCTAAATTATTATTAACCTGAATTATTGCTATTTCCTGATTTTTAGAAAGGTCTTTTATAAAAACCAAGGTATATTCAACCTTCTCTTTATGATTTAAATATGGAACTCTAATTGTAATAAATGAATTGATAAAACCATCCCAATTACTTGTAATTCTACCTCTAGTATAATTGAACCTTTTAACCCTAAAAGGATTATTTTTATTTGATTGTGGATAGAGTGTATGAATAACCTTAGTCCCCTTATAAACTAAAAGAATATATTTCGCATTTGTATTGTCCTTATGAATATATTCACCTATATACATTTCAAAGAGATCTAGCCTTTTATTTTTTTCTATGTTTAAATTTTCTGCCTTATATACTGATTCTGCAATAATACAATAGTCAAAGAAAGGGATTGAATCTTTTCTAAAAAGTCCTTGTTTTTGTAACCTCCACTTAATATTACCATCATCATTTTTGGATTCTATCCATTTTGGTGTTGAAGTCCATTGTTCATGTCTTTGGTGAATATGTTCAAACCCAGTATACTCATTCCCTTTGGCAATTATAAGTCCAAGTTTTTGGGAAACCTTTACAATATCAACAGGGGCTTTAGCAATATTCATTAGCATAGGGTCTCTAAATTGAGGGTTCTTACCAACAAAATCTTCAATTGCATTTAATTCTTCAACTGAAAACAATATTTCATTTTCGTAATGCATAAAGTGCTCTTTTTTCTCCAAATGCCACACAATATTTGTAAAACCCCAATAAGAAATAAACAAAATTGCCTTATTGCTTTTATTTTCTCATTACTGTTTTACTCGATAAAAGTAACCTTCTGCTTTTTAATTTCCAAGGGTTGAGGTTTAATTCTACTAACAAACATAAAGCAAAACATTTGCTAAGCTCAAAAGTTTGCGAGTAAATTGGTGTTTTCTTACAGGCGCTATTTAGAATTTTGAGCTATACTATTATAAATTGTCTGCCATTTAAGCAGTTTCTGAGAAGAATCATGATTTTACAATTAATTTAGTAGCGCTAAATTCCTAATTTTAAGTTATTTTTAAAAAAGAGGCATCAGTACTCAAATTTAATCGCTAACATAACTACTACTATGAGTTACATTCATTATATTACATGTGAAACGCTGGGTTTCGACACTTTAAGAAAAATTATAAACGAAAATGCCGAAGTTCGTTTATCTAAGGAGGCCAAAGAAAAAATTATAGCTTGCCGAAAGTACCTTGATGATAAAATAGCAACAGTAGATGAGCCAATTTATGGAATTACTACTGGTTTTGGAGCTCTTCACGAGCATACTATTTCAAAAGACCAGTTGACAGAATTACAGGAAAACCTGGTTAAATCGCATGCCTGCGGAACGGGTGATGAAGCATCGCCGGAAACCATCAAGATGATGCTGTTTTTAAAGGCGCAGGCCTTATCCTACGGTCATTCGGGCGTGCAATTAGAAACTGTTGAGCGAATTTTAGACTTTTACAACAATGATATTTTACCTGTAGTATATGAACAAGGTTCTTTAGGTGCTTCGGGCGATTTGTGCCCACTTGCCCACCTGTTTTTGCCGTTAATTGGCGAAGGCGAAGTCACACATGAAGGGGTGAGGCAACCTGCAGCGGTTATTTTAAAACGTTTTGGCTGGGAACCCATCACATTGCAATCAAAAGAAGGGCTTGCCTTATTAAATGGCACCCAGTTTATGAGTGCCCATGGTGTTTTATCCTTACTAAAAGCACAACGACTGGCAAAACTGGCCGACATTATTGCCGCTGTTTCTTTGGAGGCATTTGATGGCAGGCTCGATCCATTTTTTGAATCAATTCAACAAATCCGACCGCACAAAGGGCAAATTAAAACAGCTGAAAACTTTCGGAAAATACTGGAAGGCAGTGAGTTGATAAAACAACACAAAAAACATGTGCAGGACCCGTATTCATTTAGGTGCATCCCACAGGTGCATGGAGCTTCAAAAGACACCATTGATTATGTGGCCTCGGTAGTTTCAACCGAAATCAATTCCGTAACTGATAATCCGACTATTTTTCCGGAGGAAGATTTGATAGTTTCCGGAGGTAATTTTCATGGTCAGCCCCTGGCACTTGCATTTGATTTTTTAAGCATTGCCCTGGCTGAGTTAGGCAGCATTTCTGAAAGAAGGGTTTACAGGTTAATTTCAGGCTGGCGAAACCTTCCTGAGTTTTTGGTGGCAAAACCTGGTTTAAATTCTGGTTTTATGATTCCTCAGTATGCAGCTGCGTCAATTGTTAGCCAAAACAAGCAGTTTTGCACACCCTCATCGGTTGATTCTATACCTTCGTCTAATGAGCAGGAGGATCACGTAAGTATGGGAGCAAACGGGGCAACTAAATTATTACGCGTGGCCAATAACCTTGATCGCATCCTGGCAATAGAGTTGTTAAATGCTGCTCAGGCCATTGAATTCAGAAAACCGACAAAAACATCTCCTTTTTTACAGGATTTTTTGGATAAATTCAGAGAAGTGGTGCCATTTATGGAAAATGATATGGTCATGTATGAATCCATCCATAAAGCTATTGATTTTTTAAAAGAAGTAGAGATTGAATTGTAATTGGTAATTAGTATATTTGAAATTGGTATATTGAGAAATAAACCAATACACCAATTTCTAATTTCTAATAACCGGGTTACCCCCTATTGTACTCTTCCAATTTCCGTTTATATCTTTCCCCAAATTGATTCCATGCAACCAGAAACAGGCCAGTAATCATAGGCCCAATAATAAAGCCAATTAAGCCCATTAAAATCAGACCACCCATACTTGCCATAAACATAATGGCCGGGTGCATCCCACTTTTGTGCCCATCGAGTCTGGGGCGGATGATATTTTGATTAATTATGATGGCTCCGCATCCTACAGCAAGAATAATAACACCTGTAGACACATTACCTATTAATATTTGAATAATTCCCATGGGGGCAAGTATGGTGTTTGCTCCTACCAGTGGAATTATGGAAAGAAATGTCATCAGCATTCCCCAAAAAAAAGGAGAAGGAACTCCGAGTATGGCAAAGAGGGTTCCTCCAAAGGCCCCTTCAATAAAACCAAGCATAAAAGTATTAAGCACAATAGCATCGGTTACTTTTTCGAGTTTCGAGAACATTTCCCGCTCCTCTGTATCTTTTAATGGAACCAGGTATTGAATTCGCTCTACAAGTTTTTTCCCATCTATAAAAAGGTAGTAGAGTAGAAACAGCACAATGAAAAAATGAATTAAAATAACGCCAACATTAATAAATGTTTGTTGAATAAGCCCAATCAAAAATTCAACTACCATGCTTAACTTTTCCTCCGCCTGGTTAGCCACTTTGTCCCAATCAATATCGTCAACAACGTTTTTAAGACCTGGTACCGAAGATGCTTTTTCAGGTAAATCTTCAATAAATTGCTTTAATGCAGGCCAATTGTCCTGAAAAGATCGGTAGGTGCTTCCAACCTCTTTAGAAATCATTACGGCAATAAAAGTAACCGGAATAACAATGGTGAAAATTACCAAAACAAGGGTTACGGCGGTCGCTTTTCCTTTTTTTCCCTTGAAAACTTTCGTAAAATAGGCTAATGGCCGCTTAAAAATAATAGCCAGAATTATCGCAAGAAAAATGTCGGTAAGGAAGGGCTGGATGATTGAGAAAAAGCCAATACTCACCCCTGCAAGAATAATGAAAAAGAATATTTCTTGTAGGTTAATCCCTGGCCTTCTGGTTGGTTTATCGTCTAATGACATGATGCGCGTTTGTTTTAGCAAGCCAGTGTTTTGTCAATTTGATATCTGGCATTAACCAGGCGACAGCACCTGACAAATTAGGCTTGGCGTTACACAAGTGTTATATCAACTATCAATTGTTGGATAGATTTGTTAGGTTTGTATTTATTAAAGTGCTAATAATTAATTGAATATCTATTCATTTTGCAAGAAAAAACCTGACAAGTCTTGGTTAACACAACACTTTGGTGCTTCATTGTATAAAATTATTGTAAAACTCATTTTTAACTTTTTGAATAGCCATTTCAATGGGTGGGTTTTCCACTTTTAGGTAAACATCCAGTATGGCCCTGGTTAAGTCAATAGCCGGGGCATTATCCTCCATATCGTTGCTGGCAACATTAATCAGTTTAATTAAGTTTTCTTTCGAGTTTTTCATTAATTCCCAACTTTCGTTAGAAATGTAAAGTTGCTGACTGATATTGTGCTCAAATTCTGCACGTATTTGTTGCAAAAGGCTTAGTTGTAGTTGCTTTGCCGACATACCAGCTTGCTGCACACGGGTAATTAAGCTACCCGGGCTTATTCGTTCCAAAAACATAATAATCCGCTCATAAGCCTGAAGCCTGATTGGAGTAATTGTTTTTTGGTTTTTCAGGATGTATTCATGCTTTTGGGCATTTGTTTCTTTATCAATAAAAGCTTTAACTACCAAAATAGCCGCAGCTCCAACAACCAACGATGGAATTGCATATTGCAATGCTACTAATATATTCTCCATTTTACAAAATGTAATTAATTCATTGCAAATATAGGAAATTTGTCATTGTATATGCTTGAAATCAAGATTATTTTTGAACCTTTGTAATACAAGTCAAATTAATTTTGGCTAAAAATAACTTTAAAGGTAACAGTATGGATTTCAAAGAGATATTAGATTTTATTTCAAAAATTGAGTTCTTTAATGAGTTAGATCAGGCGGAGCTTACTGAATTATCAGAAAAAATGGTTGTCCAGAATTACAATACCGGACAATATTTGTTTAAAGAGAACAAAAAGCGAGAATCTGTTTTTATTTTATATGCAGGTGATGTTGAATTGTTGAAAAAAAGCCCAAACAATGAACAAAAAAGATTGGCATATTTTTCAATGGGCGATATCATTGGCGAAGGTGCTTTTGTAGATAACAGTCCGCATTCAACTTCAACAAGAACTGTAACAGCTTGTACCATTTTCACCTTAAGCAGAAAAAGTATTGAGGAAATATTCACGAAAAATCCGGCTTTGGGTTTAAAAATAAGTAACCGGCTTGCCAAGGTAATTTCAAAACGGATGAGAAGCTCCAATACCCGATTTGTGTCATTAGGAACCCAGTACTTGTCGGGTGAAATAAGAAGAGAACATGATTTACTGGGTGAAAAAAACGTTCCTAATGAAGTGAACTATGGTATTCAAACGCTTAGGGCATTAGAAAACTTTGATATCACAGGAGTGCCCTTAAATTTTTACCCCGACCTGGTACGAGGTTTTGCCGAAGTAAAGAAAGCTGCTGCTCTCGCAAATAAAGACTTAGGCCTGCTTGACGAAGAAATTGCAGGAGCTATCGACGAAGCTTGTGCCACAATAATTAATGGAAGATACCATAAATGCTTTGTTGTGGATATGATACAAGGGGGAGCAGGTACCTCAACCAATATGAATGCCAACGAAGTTATTGCCAATATTGCCCTTCAAAATTTAGGTTATAAAAGGGGTGAATACGAGCATATTCACCCCAATAATCATGTAAACCTCTCACAATCAACCAACGATGCTTATCCCACAGCAGTAAAAATTGCCTTGGTAAAAAGGAACAAAAAACTGGTGAAATCGTTAATGGATTTAATTGCAGCTTTTAGGGTGAAAGCAGATGAATTTTCTCACATTTTAAAAATGGGACGAACGCAATTACAGGATGCTGTGCCCATGACACTTGGACAGGCCTTTGAAGCCTATGCTATTACGCTGGAAGAAGAAATTGAAAGGCTTACCCATAATGCCAACCTCTTTTTGGAAGTAAACATGGGGGCCACTGCCATAGGTACAGGAATTAACTCCGATCCTGATTACACAAGACTAGTAATTGGCCATTTAAGAGATGTTACCGGTTTAGATATTGTCAGCGCCCGAAACCTGGTGGAAGCAACCCAGGATACCAGCTCATTTATTATGTACTCATCAGCTTTGAAGCGTTTATCTATCAAGCTTTCTAAATTATCAAATGATTTAAGGTTATTATCATCCGGGCCAAGAGCAGGGATTAATGAAATCAACCTGCCTGCGGTTCAGCCTGGCTCATCCATTATGCCGGGTAAGGTTAATCCGGTAATTCCTGAAGTAGTTAATCAAATTGCTTTTAAAGTAATTGGAAACGACCTTACGGTGTCATTGGCCTCAGAGGCCGGGCAATTGGAATTAAATGTTATGGAACCTGTTATTGTTCAAAGCCTTTTTGAGTCGGTTGAGATGTTAATGAACGGTATGGAGACCTTACGAAGCAAGTGCATTATAGGAATAACTGCCAATGAAGAACGCTGCAAGGAGTTGGTAATGAATAGTATAGGTCTGGTTACTGCGTTGAACCCTGTTTTGGGATATGAAACTTCAACCCAGGTTGCCAAAGAAGCTCTTGAGAGGAATTGTGGGGTATATGAATTAGTGCTCGAAAAGAAATTACTGACAAAAGAAGAGCTTGATAACATCCTGAAACCTGAAAATATGCTAAAACCAAGAAAAATGAACAATAAGCATTAGTTAGGGTCTGCTGAAAAAGTCAGAAGTACATTAGATACAAATTAGCAAAGCGAAGTCGTATATTAATACTTCGAGCTGAAGCTAATGAAGTAGATGATGTGCTTCTGGCTAGCCAAAGTTTCTGACGAGATTTTATTAGGTCATAAAATATAAGTACAAAGAAAAATAAGATGTTTTACCAAAACCTTGCACTTTAAACTCTGAAAAATAGTGTAAAGCGCTAGATATTAGAAGTATAAGGGTTTTTCAGCAAGCCCTAAATAAAAAATTAATTTCTCAGAATTGATTCTTACATTATACTAATTTGTTAACTTTGTAAGCGTGTGCTGCCTTAAGGTGGGCATATAGACCATTATTAATACTAATAAAAACCAATTGTTATGAATACTATTATTTTAGAATACCTATCTCCATACTTTAGATTGTCATTGTCTTCACAAAATCCATGTTGTTTTTTTAAGTTAAGCAATTAAAATATATTGTTGAGTAGTTTATTTGAATAAGCCAAATTGATAAATCAAAACATGGATAGTTTGAATAGATTAACTATTGTAACTTCTATATTCTTCGTCTTTTTCAGCATACATGCTAGTTCACAATTAAAGATGAGTCAGGCAAAAAATACAATTTATGCTGATGTAGCATCCATTTATGTTGTTGGAATGTCCTCCATTAATTATGAGAGACTTATCTATTCCTGGCATGCACTAAAATTATATGGTAATGCCAGTTTTGGTGGTTGTTATAAAATGGAAACGGGGGTATTCACAGATATTATTGATGGAAAATCTACAACCTTAAATCTGGTTTTACTTGTAGGTGGAAGAAATCATCATTTTGAAACAAATTTAGGAGCTAGGTATGTATTCTTTGATGATGAATGGGAGAAAAGATACAACTCACTTTATCCTGAAATAAATATTGGTTATCGGTTTCAGTGGGGCAATGGCAGAGGCCTATTGTTTAAATTCTTTGTGGGTTCAACTGGAATAGGCATTGGGCTTGGAAAAGCATTTTAAAAACGGCGCAAACTTAAACTATTAAAAAAAATATCAATGAAAAATTTCTTTTTTGGATTTCTGGTTTTTCTTGTATTGACATGTATTTCATGTAAACCAGAAACGGGGCTAGCACCCAATGTAAATTACGAACTTTACGTAAATAATGGGAAAGACCAAACCCCAGCTATATCACCTGATGGGCAATGGATTGCTTATTATCATGACAGTCAGCAATTAAATGACCCAATTGATTATCCAACAGGTTTATATCTAATGGATATTAATGGGAACAACAGACGATTACTTTTACAAGGTAATCACTGGAGCCCAAGCTGGTCACCTGATGGGCAATGGTTAGTGTTTTCCAGCAACGGAGTTTTGCAAATAATTAATTTTGACGGAGATAGTATAAGTACATTTGAAGGGCTTAATAATGTTCCATTACAGTTTCCTGATTGGTCTGATGATGGAAAATTGATACTTTTTAGTTCTTCATATGTTGAGGGTGGAGGAGGATTTATCTGTAGTCCAAAGTTTGAAGATGTCAAACAAATTTATACACATTACCAAATTGGAGCTTACCCAGTTAAATGGGCTGGAAATTCTAAGTTAGTATGTAGTGTAAGTTCTCATGATTGGCAAGGAGAGGAGGTGTTTTTTATGGATACAGCCCTTAAGGTACAAGAAAGGTTAACTTTTAATGATGTGAACGATAGAGATCCTGAATTCTCACCTATTACCAGTCAAATAGTTTGGTCTAGTAATATGAGAATACATACCATGAATATAGATGGAAGTAGTCAAAAACTTCTGGATAATGGGAGGTTTCCTACCTGGTCACCTGATGGAAAATATATTATATATAGTAATGCAAACGAAGCAATTACCAAAGAAGTACTTTATAAAATAGATCTATATGGAAATAATAGAATACAATTAACTTTTTAAAATTAAATCTATGAAAAAACCTGTTATTCTAGTATCACTTATAGTTGCTATTGCTGCTATAAGCTATTTAATTTCTTTGTACCCCAAAGACTCAAATCAAAAAGATAAACAGTCAATCGGGGTTATTATTAAATTTAAGGAAAATGTTGTTAACCCAGAAAACCAAAAGGTAAATGTTGAAGATATTAATTCAATAGAAGTTCGAGCTACACTAGAAAAATTCAGAGTTTTAAAACTTGAATCCGTATTTAAAAATCGCTACAGATTTGGGAAATTGGAAAAATCAGTATATAAAGCTTGCAATTTACTAAATTACAGAAAGCTCTCTGTAAAAGGTAATAAGAATGCTGAAAAACTAGTTCAATCATTAGGAAAGCTAAATGATATTGAAGATGCTTTTATAGAAGAGCCTATTAAATTAAAACCAGCGATCATTCCAAATGACTTATATTATGGTTCCCAATGGCATCTAAACTCTTCATTAAGACCTTATTCTGACATTGATGCTGAACAGGCATGGAATATAAATAAAGGACGAAATGATGTTGTTATTGCTGTATGTGATGGAGGAGTAGATTATACACATCCAGACTTGGATCCAGGAAATAGAAGCCGCGTAATTGCTGGATATGATTCAGCTGATGATGACTACGATCCAATAGATGACTTGTCGAACTCTGCACCTCAAAGTTACGCTGGACATGGTACTAATGTAGCTGGTGTAATTGGTGCAATAACGGACAACTCAAATCAAGTTGCCGGAGCTATGTGGAATTGCAAAATAATGCCAATAAAAATGGTTGGTTCAGGAGAGATTTCAAATCCTTTTGGTGGTTCAATTGTTGATTTCTCAGAAACTGCTCTTCCATCAGATGTCGCTGATGGAATTGATTATGCTGTAAGCCACGGCGCGGATATAATCAATTTAAGTTATGGGTTCGAGGGCAAGGGATTTCCTATTGATCAAATAGCATTAAGAATACCGCTTCTTTATGATGCAATTAGTAATGCATACAAAAATAATATAACAATAACTGCATCTATGGGGAATGAATATGATGAGGGAAACCCTACTACATATCCAGCTGCATTTTCCCATGAAGTAATTGCTGTAGGTGCAACCGATCAATTTGGCCAAAAAGCAAGCTTCTCAAATACTGGGAAACACATAAATGTTACTGCCCCAGGTGTTGGTATTTATACAACAGATAGATTTACCGGAGTAAATAATCCTTCAGGAACATCATTTTCAGCTCCGTTAGTTGCAGGCGTTGCAGGGCTTATTATATCACAAGGTAAAGATAGAGGATTTAACTTGACTAATGATGATATAAGGCATATTTTAGAAATAACAGCTGACGATATTACTCCGGTGGGTTTTGATGAGGCGACAGGATATGGTAAAGTCAATGCCCACAGAGCGCTTGAGTTATTAGATGAGCCAAATGAGCTATATCATTGGAGTTCAAAAGGAGGCCATGCAACCAAAACTAATTTGAGTAAATGGATATATATTTCAGATAGGTGGGGACTTGCAGCAGCAGAATATTTTGATGTTGATCGTTATGAGATAACTAAACATATCACTTTTCTAGTTCCATTTTGTAGTACACCAGAAGTTTGGATAAGAGAAAGGGAATGCGTAACCATGAATTTTGGAAATCCCAATGATGGATTTCCATATGCAGAGATAACTAATGTCACAACTACGGGGTTTGATGTAAGGTATGCTGTTTATTATGTAAGAAGGAATGCATTATCGCAAGAAATAAACAAATGGATTCCATCTAACATATTTTCTTCAAAAATTGAATATACTGCTGTAGGGTCTCCGAATATCGCAGCAACGGCTGGTCCTATTTCTGGAGATGATGCTGTTTGTTCTGCAAATGAAATTTTTACATTGCAAAACATACCACCTGGTTCAATAATAGGTTGGACTAAGAGTAAAAATTTAAGTTACGTAAGTGGTCAAGGTACTGGTAATTATCAAGTAAAAGCATTTGCTAGTAATAGTGGAATGGGATGGGTGAAAGCAACAATCTCAGGTATTGGTTGCACTGCACACACTATAACAAAGAATGTCTGGGTTGGTAATCCACCAAAACCTACAGTGCATTGTATGCAAAGTGTTGTGGGGATGAACTCTCTTGTTGAAGCCTTGGCTGAAGCACAACATGCTGATAGTTATATATGGACAATTGGCGGAGGAACCTTAGTAAGTGGACAAGGAAAAAGTGATGTATTTATTAGAACTAGCTCTAGATGTCTGAATGATTTAACAATTAGAGTGAAGACAAGTAATGCTTGTGGTGCATCTGTTGAAGCTATGGAATCAGTTTCGTATGATTGCTCTGGTTTACCTAGCCCCTTAAGAGTATATCCAAATCCTGCTAACAGTGAGATCGAGTTTTCATTGGCTGATGAAAAAATCAAATTACAAAGGAGCAAGAAGTTGCAAAACTATGAAATCGTAATTTCAAACGTATATGGTGTTCCAGTTTATTCAGGTTTTGTAAATAGGTCAAAACTTAAATTAAACATCTCTTCCTGGCAGAAAGGCATTTATCATGTTAGAATTTTCAATGAAAGAGAAAATCATAGTGCCTCTTTTATAATTGAGTAAGAGATTAAAGTATAAAACAAGTCGCGGGGTGAATATAATTCGACACAGATATTCACCCGGTGACTAAGGATCTTATGTTCTATTTTTCCAAAAGTTCAGCAACCTCTGCTAATTTAATAAACTCAGCCCTGTAGCCTTCCGGATCGGCTCCTTTAGCTTCTTTAGCAGTAGCAATTACGTTTTCAAAACTTGCTTTGCCTTTGAATTCAGAGTTACGAAGTAACAAACCAAACTCTGTAACAGCAACTGCCCACTGAAAGTTGGTTGAGAATTCTTGCTTCAGATCTTTTTCAGAGATTTTGTGCTTAATTAGCTTGCTGGTTGACGCATCTGGCTCTTTGTACCTTAGCTTTAAGGTCATTAAATCATCGCTTTTGACCACTTTTGTTTTTTGGTACTCTAGTTCATCAACTCCCGGAACCTCTTCTTTTGAACCGGCAGGGATAATTTCGTAAATGGCAGTAACTGTGTGTCCTGCGCCAATGTCTCCAGCATCTTTTTTATCGTCATTAAAATCTTCTTTGTTTAACATTCTGTTTTCGTAACCGATTAATCTGTAGGCTTTTACTTTGGATGGGTTGAACTCAATCTGCAATTTTACATCTTTTGCAATGGTATAGATGGTGCCAAAAAACTCTTTCCCAAGTGTCTTTTTTGCCTCAAGAATGTTATCAATGTAGGCATAATTACCATTTCCTGCATTCGACAATTTTTCCATTTTAGAGTCTTTGTAGTTGCCCATTCCAAAACCTAATACGGTCAGGGAAATACCATCATCTCTTTTTTCTTCAATTAAACGCTCCATGGCTGCATCGCTACTCGCCCCGATATTAAAATCACCATCTGTGGCTAAAATTACACGGTTGTTGCCACCTTCAATAAAGTTTTCTTTGGCTATTTTGTAGGCTAGCTTAATTCCTTCGCCCCCGGCAGTTGAACCGCCAGCTTCCAGTTTATCAAACGCTTTAATAATTTCTTCTTTTTCATCGCAACTTGTTGATGGCAATACCACCCCTGCTGCACCTGCATAAACAACCATTGCCACCCTGTCAGACGAACGAAGTTTTTCAATTAGAATTTTGAACGACTGTTTTAATAATGGAAGTTTATTTGGATCACTCATTGAACCAGAAACATCAATTAAAAAAACCAGGTTGGTTGATGGCAAATCTTTTACTTCAATTTCTTTTCCTTTTAGTCCAATTGAAATTAATTGGTGCCCGCTATTCCATGGGCAGGTGGCCAGCTCAAGGTTGACAGAAAAAGGATGTTCTCCCGTTGGCAATGGGTAGTTGTAGTTGAAATAGTTAACCATTTCTTCAATTCGCACAGCATCCGGAGGTGGTAGCTGGTTACCTTCTAAAAATCGGCGAACATTTGCATAAGCAGCACGATCAACATCTACCGAAAAAGTTGATAAGGGATTTGTTAATGCACTTACAAAGGCATTTTCGGTAATTTTGTCGTACGATTCGGTGTTAAAATCTTCTTTTTTGGCGTCTTTTTCCATTGGTTCACTTTCCTTGTCCATCATAACAAGTCCGTCATCAACAGATTCAACAACATCCTCTTCGTAGTACCGCTGTTTGGCATTATCACCTGTTTTTCCACCAAAGCAACTTGCCATTAATACTATCAAAAGGGCTACAATTGAAAATTTGACGGTGTTTTTTAAATAATTTGTTGTTTTCATGTTGTTAAAGGTTTTTCTTTTAAATTTACATAATAGATGCTGAAAATTTGTAATTTCCATAATTTTTTTGCCACAAAGGCACCAAAACACTAAAAAACACTAAATAAATAGAGGTGCACTACTTTCTTATCATATTGATGCAGCTGCTTAACATCGGAGCTTTCCAGGGGGCATTATCTATAAAATTCAATAATCAGTCTCCGTGCTTCTGCTCAAAAGAAATTTATGATTCGTTGAACTGCAAAGAATTGAATTACGCCGCTTTTGAAATGGCTTATAATGGTTATTCCTATCTAAAAAAGGAGAAATTGATTGATAATACGCGATTTTTAACCATTGTTGATTTTAGCAAGCCAATTACTGAGCAACGTTTTTTTGTGATAGACCTGGAAAACAGGGAAGTTATTTTTAAAGAGTTGGTTGCTCATGCAGCTAAATCAGGGGAGATTTATGCCAAATCTTTTTCAAATGAAGTGGAGTCGGAGAAAAATAGCATTGGTTTTTATGCAACAGGAAGGGCTTATTGGAGTAAAACTGGTTATTCGCTGAAATTATTGGGGCTTGAAAACGGTTTTAACGATAATGCATTTGCAAGAGGAATAGCATTACATGGTGCAAAAAAAATACATCCTCAAAAAAGCAAAGGTTGCCTTGTTGTTTTGGAAGATGTTGTTAATCAGGTTGTTGGGGTGGTGAAAAACGGAGCTTGCCTTTTTGTTTATTATCCTGATGAGAACTATTTGAAAGAATCAATTTTCCTTAATAAAACAAATTAAAATAGGCAGGACTTTCATCCTGCCTAAAACCAAACCATTTGTCAAACCAAAGGCCCAAAAGACCTTTTATTTTTACCCGGGGGGCTTATATTTCTCTACTGGCAAAGAATTCTTTTCTCAATTCTTTATCTTTTCCATAAATATCATGATAAAAGGTGATGTTCGCTTTACTGTTTGCTTCACAGGTAACATAACGAATGTATAGTGGGATATGTTCTTTAAAATTGTATCTTGTTCTTCTGCCTTCGTTTACCCAAATTGCTACAGAATCACCTTTTGTAGGTTGGTCAAGACTAACCAGTGTTGTGCCAAATTTTACTGGTTCTCCCAAACGAATACAGCCATGACTATACGCCCTTATATCTTTACTGAATTTGCTTTTATCATTTGTATCGTGCAATAGTATGTTGTTTTCTCCACTATCGAAATAATATTTTATTTTGCCCATTGCGTTTCCACGTCCGGCGCTCTGTTGAAGCCTGAAGTTGAGGTTGCCACTTTCTACTTTTGTCCAGTCAATTTTATTTACCGGGTTGCTTTCTAAATCATAAACTTTATAGCCATGCCTTGCCAGGTAGGTGGAGTCTTTTTTTATTTTTGGGATGATTTCATTTCTTGTAATTGAAACAGGAACATACCATTTTGGATTGGTGGTAAAATATTCAATCTTACTATTCAGCTGCGGCGTTTTAAACCATGGGGCACCAACTACTACAATGTAAGTTTTTATAATCATATGTTTATCAATAACTCTTACTTTGTACGAAGGGAGGTTTACATAAACATAACGCGCTGGTCGCCTTTTTTCCCATCGTAATCTTTCCAGGTTGATGGCAATTTGTTCAAAACGCTCTCTGTTATTTAGCAAAAGCGCATTTTTAGTGTTTGTGCCAATTTTTCCATCGGGGTGAAGGCCATGGTCTTTCTGGAACTTCTTAAGCGACTTAATAAATACTTCGTCATTATCATTAGGTGCACTATAATCGTAAGTATATCCAATGGTTTGTGTTTCGAAATTTGTGATTTCCTGAACCAGGTAATTTGCATATTCTTTTGCTTTGTAATCAGCATCAAAATAATTATTCACTGCTAGAATTTCTTTTGCTTTTTTGTATGCCAGTAATGAATCAGCTTTAGGATCCGGTAATTCAAAACTGTCAGTTGTTAGCTCCATGCTTGCTAAAAAGGCTTCAAGGCCTTTTTGTAACTGTTTGTATTGATATGTTTTGGGTTGCAAATCAAGAATGCCTTCTGTAATTCTGCCAGTGTTAACAAAATCACCCAGTTTGTTTGCAAAACTTCTCGGGAATTTAGCTAATTGCTTTCCATAAATTGCGGTATCGGGATATAAAACGCCTGTTTTTAGGTTGCTCATTAATTTAAAGCAATTATGGGTCATTAATAATTCATATTCCAGGGCTTTTTTACTTAAATCGTGCTCTTTTTCATCCTTTAAAACATAATAAAGCTCTTTTAACGAAGTAAACTGGTAAAACGAAGTATCCAACCCATAAAATGCCGATTTTGCAAATAGCCTCATGAGTTCCCTTCCATCATGATTAGGTTTCATTGCTGTTGTCCATACCGGAAGATATTGATTTTGTGAGTAAAATTTTTTAATTAAGGGTGTTGTTGTTAGCTGACGTCCGCGAAATGCCAGATGAACTGTGTCGTTAACATTTTCAAAAGTATTTACAAGTATTTTATTCATCGCATTTTCCTCTTCTACAGGAAAGTCTGGGGTGCTAGCTGTGTAATTATTCCTGTCAAAACACGAAATATTTAGAACAGAAAAAATTGAAAGTAGAAAGATTGAAATTTTTGTACGATCCATAGTAGTATTTTTTCGTTTATAAGGGCGACTATTTTTTTTAGAACAAATCTTTGTTTAACCTGATAAGCTCATTTAAAAATTCCATAAATTGGTTTTGCCCCCTACTATAAATATACGAAGATAAGTGATGAATGTTTCGTGAACTCGTCAATGAAAAACGTCTGTTTGTCAAACAGGGTATGCTTTTTAGCGTGTTTGTGTGAAAAAATGTTAAGGGTGTTTAAGGGGTGTTAAAAAGTCAGAAGCCGGATGACCAAACTTTTTTTCTGGTTAATAATGATTTGTGAAATTGTGCGTTAAGCTCAGCCTTAATCTTAAACTTCAACATCAAAAGTATAAAATGAAACATCATCAGATTCTGGAATAAAGGTGTAGGCAAATTTATTTTTGCTTTCTAATGCAATTTCCATTAAACCAAGTCCCATAAGGCTTGAATCATCAATGTCTTTTTTGTGGGTACCTTCTTCGTAATGTTTGCGTATCTTTTTTATGGGCATTTTTTTAATCTCATCCAACTGGGTTTTTAAACTGGTGACTTTAGTTTGTTTTATGTGGTTACCAGTTGAAATAAAATGTTTTTTACCTTGTTGGCGGATGATGAAAATTGCCTCTTTTTCATCATTTTTTTCTAATGAATGTAAGCTAAGGTTTTGAAGGGCCTCTAAAATAATATGGAAAGTGAGTTTTTGCACATTAACCGCTTTGGATTCAATATTGTTCTCGACCATGCTAATTACCGGATCAATTACAACAGGTGAAAAGTTTCCTTTGTGCATAACAATCAGGTTTTTGGTGTAGGTTTCTTCATGAAACTCTTTTAGCCAGTCAATGTTAACATCTAGTTTAACTTTTTTTTCTTTAGCCTCTGCAGTTTTACACTTTACTTTAATTAATAAGTAAAAGTAAGAGTAGGTATCGTCAATTTCTTCAAAATCAAAGTGCAGTTTTTGGCTTGTTTTTCTTGCCATTTCAATAAAACCAAGGCCTGCACCACCTGCTTGGGTAAACTGATTGTTAGTGAGTATTTTTCGGTAAAGTTCGTTCAACTCTTTGCCATCCAGTCGGTTTACTTCTTGGAGCTTTTGGTTAACGTACTTAATTTTTTTGTTTTCAATAAGGTTCACTGAGCCAATGTAGAAAGTTCCACCAATGTTCCTTACCATAAACATTTCTTTTCGGTATCTAAATTGCTTGTTAACAGGTTCGTCGCCATACCGTATGATGTTTTGGAAGCTTTCAATCATTAAAAAGGACAACTTATGGCGTAATTTTCTAAAGTCGTTATCTTTTGATATGTTTTTTTCGATAAGGTTTATCGATGAAATCACCATGTGGTTTGACAATGCACCCATATAAACAAAAAGCAACTTGTCGTTTTTAAAGGTGTCAAAGTATTTATAGGTCAACGAAGAATCTTCCATAAGTTGGCTTGCTTTAGGCACTAAAGTAATAATTTTTTTAAAAAGATGGAAAGCCTGCCTCTATTTAAATAACTTAAAAGGTGTTTTTCTATTGCTTATCTAGGCGAAAGAAATGATAAAGCTTCAAGCAGACATGATGAAAGAGGCTAACCTGATTAATTCATAAAAATGAATGAAAACACAGTTTAGTGCTGAATGTTATATAGATATTTGATGTGTATCGTAAGTTTTTTTAATGTTTAGGACTTGTTTACCACTAAATCTAAATATTGCGGTACTCCGTACCTTTTCAAATCACACAAACATTTAAGCTACAAATATTTTCGGTGCTCTGCACCTATTAAAAAAAACAGGTTCAACATTAAAAGCAGTAGAGCTCCTTTTCCGTAATACTATGAAGGAGGAGCTACGCAATATTTGTAGATTATTAATTGACAAGTGATTTAAGGTGCAGAGCACCGAATACCGATTTTACTTTCAAAATAGTCCAATTTCGGCAAAGCCTCATTCGACTATTTTCAAGTAGCATCGGTATTTACCATTGCAATTTATATCTTGCTTTTGGACTAAAATATAAATGCAATTGGTATAACATTGGGCCTGCTGAAAAAGTCAGAGGTACATTAGCTACAACTTAGCGAAGCGATATCTTCGACCAAAGGGAGAAAACTTAGCAAAGCGAAGATGTATATGAATACTTCGAGCTGAAGCTAATGAAGTAGATGATGTGCCTCTGGCTAGGATTATAATCATTAGTTTTTTGTTACTTGAAGATAAAGTTAATGCAAGGAAAAATTACTATTTTTTTTTAAACCTTTGCACTTTCTTGCCACTTTTTTCATGTAAATATTTAATTTTAACAGGCTTAGGCGTTTTTCAGTGAGCCCTAACATACTGTTTTAAGTTTTGATAGTGGTAAACAACGGCCTAAGCAATTTTTTTTAAGATTATGCGGTAGTTTACACCTTTGACTATTTTTTTTATATAACAGATTGCCTCATCCTCGTACCTCGTTTTCGCAATGTATCATTACTCGCTTCGCTCCCCGATGCTCGGGGCGGGCAATGAGAGAAGTTCCGAGAAGGTACAACGAACGAACTCCAAAGGGCTCTGCGTAGCTAACCTTTTTTTATCTGGTTGCACATTCAATAAAAAAACGGTGAGGTTATTCACTTTCTTTACATTTGCATTTATTGTTTGAATTTCTGCATAAATTGGCAAAACCTGTCTGTAACCTCCTGATATAGGCTTCGAGTTGGGCGTTTTGTGCAGATAATTGAATAATATTAAGTTGTTTACTGTCTTGTTTTATTGTTTCACGCGTTTTGTCAATCACTTCAAGTAAGTTTTTCAACTCAATGGATACCAGCTCGTTATAGGTAGATGTACTATCTGTCAACATACTTAGTTCCAGGCATTTTTTCTTTTCTAAAACATCAAACAAAACATTGATGGTTTTTTGTTTTATTTCTTCGTTTTTTAATGTGAGCTTGTTTTTTTCATTGGCCTGGTACCTTAGGTTATAATTGTTAATTGCTTTTGAAAGCTCATCTTTACACTTTTTACAATAGGTGTTGCCCGATTGGTTTTCTATTTTTTCTTTTTCAACCAAACCTGTTTCGTTTGTTGCAAGCTGGTTTACATTGGCAATAATGGGAGCATAAACTTTTTGATGCAATTTATTTTCTTTGCTGTAAATTAATTGTTTTAGTTCTTTAACCAATTCACTTTTTTGTTCGTCATCTGGTATTTTAACCGAATATAACAGGCGCAGGTTGTTTTCTTCTGCTTTTGCATCCCATTTTTTGGCCAATTTCGCACTTTCAATCAGTTCTGCAACTTCTTTGATGTTGGTCAATGAGTTTTTTTCATTTAAATACAATCCGGCGTTAGTAATTACCGATTCGTATTTGGGCAAAAATTCGTTTTCAAATTCAGGATTTCCATAGTATTGCAACATTCTTAACTGCTTTGTTTTTAGCAGGTCGCGGTATATTTTTAAAATCACAAAGTGGTTCTTTGAATAATCGTTTGTAATGTGGTTTTTTAAATTTAATTTGTAATTACTGATGTTTAGTTTTAAATCGGCAAAAATCTCCAGAAACTCAATTAATTTCAGCTCCTGATCATAAGTTGTTTTATTGATTAATTCATTCTGAAAAGCGTTTTGGATTTTTAATTTTCGCTGGTTTAAATAGTCAAAGTTAATTTGGTCACCAATCACCAATTGCGAGTTGTACCGTGATTTATAATTGGCAATTACAATCATTGGGTATTTTTTGTATCTCACCAATTTGCCTAATACTTCCTGGTTAATTTCTGGGTTCTCAGTTGTATCAACATAATATTTTAACGAGTTGGCTATAATATTCACTTTGGTCATGGTAGAGGGGGCAAACACAAAAATGTTTACCGAGTGCAGGCGCTTGTCAAATTCCTGACCTTCGTAAAGACGGATGGTTGAGCTAAATTTATATTGCTTGCCGGTTGTTTTGCTTTCAATGTATTTTCCCAATTCGCCAATTAAATCAAGGATAGCAATATTGGGTTTTGAAAAAGTGGACAGGTTTTGTAATTGCTTGCCAATGAGTTTCAAAAATTCATTGGTGTTTTTTTTTGTAATTGCCTCACCGCTAATTTCTGCATCAATTACTTCGTTTGATTCATTCAAAGGCAGGTTATCAATTAACCTCACCACTTCAATGTTACCGGTTTCAACGGTGGTGAAATCTTTGCCTTCAGAAACTTTGAAATTATAGATTGGGTAAACTACATCGCCGCCAAAAAACCTGAGATTCTTAATTTTTGCCTTAATAAATAAAGATTGAAGCTCTTCGCGGCCAATTTTCTTATTTTTTCGTTTCCCGCTGGAGTTTAATGAGGCTATATCGTTTAATAAATTACTGAACTTTTGTGCATTGAGTAGGTAAAGGTCGCTTGAAAGGTATTGCCACTCCTGGCTAAAGGGATAATTGCTTTTTTGCTTTAAAGCGGTGATGGTTTTAATGGTGGTTTGTGCGCTAATTTGCTGGTAAATAGTTGATAATACCGCAATACTTATTACTACAATTAAACTTTTTGCCCTTATCATTTGTGCTGATTTTGATTTTTACTGAAAGATGAATACAAAGTTAATTAATCTTCAAAAATTGAAAAGCAAAGCTTTAATCTTTAATATTTTATAACATTTGCAGTAAAAATGTGCTAAATTCTGGTGCAGATTAAGTCTCCCACTTCACTAAGGATGACAGGTTGATTAGATTGAACAGCGGGTTATGCTAGTGCTTCTTCTTTGGTTTCTTCAAAGTCCTCTTCTAGATCATAGGCTGCAAGTTTGTTTACTTCTATTAGTGTGCTTGAAATGTAACTGTTAAAACGGTAAATAGCAATAAGGTAGTTGACTCCATACAGCAACCAGATAATTATAAAAACCAAAAGACTTAATTGAGGTTCAAACTTTAAAGTAAATATTGGAATAATGGTAAACAGTAGGGCAATTACAAGGGCTTCGTTAAAATTTACTTTGTGTTCAATATAGGGTTCACCATCAATGGTTAAAAATCGTATCTTTCCATGGGTAATGTTGTTAAAAACGTCCCAGCCATTCCAAACAAACCTAAAGATGCTTCCTTTAAAGGTAAGTGTTCTTCTATCTTGCTCTGTGTGAAATACATATGATTCCTTTAGCCGTTCTTTTACTTTTGTAAAAAACGTTTCGGCATAATGATCAATGTCTTCATTAATGATAATTTGATCAGTACGTCCGTGGCTGCTAATGGTTTTCATACTTGAGTATTGAATATAGATGCAAATTTAATTAAATAAGGTTGATTTCAAAAGTAGATGTTTTTTAATACACTGATTTATTATGATTATGATGGATTAGGGGACGCGGATTTGACTGATTGGGGCGGATATGATGGACTAATTCAATAAGTGAACATTTCAAAGTGTTTATTTAATTGACATAAATTATTCAATACTTTTTAAAAACTCTTTAATATCAATACTTTTTGTAACATCTCCCGGCTCCATCATTGCATCATATGAAATGGTGCCTATAATGTCGAAGAGAGGAACACTTTCTGCCGGAATAAATAGCGCCGAGCTTGAACCATATTTATTCTTTGACTCCCAAAGGGCTATTCCCCTTTTTTTATCAATAATGCATATGTTTAGTTCCGAAATTGTTGAGTTGTAAGGTTCATACAGTTTTAAATGGTATTGGCCATTAACCAAAGTTGCTTCTTTAATTACCTTTGTGTAGGGGCCACCCATTTCAAATTCAGTAAATGTGCTATCAGTTAGGTAAAATCTGGTGTTATACTCAATGCTACGGTGTAAAACCAATTTTCCATTATATTGGCGCAATGATAGCCATTTTTTAGGTAATTTTATTGGGATAAGCGATTGTTCCCGTCCTTTTTTAATATCATAATAGGAAGGATACATGCTCTTGTATTCAGATATATGATAAGTGAAATCAGATAAAATATTTTTACTCTCGTTCCAATGTTTCTTATCAAGAAATGTAAGATATTCCTGTTGGTAATCTTCTTCAAGAATATGTCGTATAATAAAGCAAGAATCATCATGTTTGGGTTTTAGAAATTTACATTTTACTTTAGGTTGTACTTTTAGTAAGGAATAATAATTGTTTTTCCCCTCAGAAGTATCTTGTTTTGAGACATATTCTATTTGACACTTTGTTTTTGCAATAGGCAATACGATACTATTAGCTATTTCTGTAAACGAAATGCTGTTGCCATCTTCTAAAATAAAAGTAGCATTTACAGAATCGTTGTTCTTTGAATAACTTTTAAATTCAGCTTCGCTTGCTTTGATTTCTGGAATTATCTTTTCCTTAGTTGGTTCAATTTTGTTAGCATTCTTTTCATAAGGTTCATTAGAACAAGATACAATGAAAAGGGTTGTCGCAGTCAACAAGAAATAAAGTCTTTTCATTTTTTTACTTTGTCAGATTGTGTAAGTGTCATATAATAAGGTGATTACCGCTTATTTTCTTATTGAAATTAAAAAAGCTCCCAGTTTTGCACTTCAACAATGTTTCCTTCCGGATCAGTTGTATATACAAAAGTTAATTTGCCATTAGGGAAATCCTTTGTTACTATTTCGCCTAATTTTGTTCCGCCATTTTTGATGATTTTTTCCAGTATTTCTTCCATATTATCTACATGAAAGGCAATGTGTCCAAAACCTTCTCTGTTTGCTTTTGCCGTAAGTACCTTGTTTTTATTTTCTGAGTATTGGAAAATTTCTAAAGTTGGGCCGTTTTTATCAAAACCAGGCAAGCGGAGGTGTACACCGTTTAATTTTGCATTTTTTACTCCTGTTCCTTTTTCTATCCAATCACCCGATAAATTTCTTTCAGGAGGTAGAACAGTACATTCAAAAACATTTACGTAAAAATTAACCAGGTTTTTCCAGTTTTTGCTTACAATATTGGTATGGACATATTTTACCGGCATAACACTTTTAGTTAAAATGGCAGGCTGGTAACTCCATCAAGGGCATAGGTTTTTTCTTTCATCCATTTGGCCCACTCAGCAGGTCTTTTTTTAGGAGTGAAAGTCTCCCAGCTTACTGGTTTTCCAAACTTTACATTAATTGTACTTCCCTGGTGTTTCATGGCCTCATCAATAAGGTAAAGCATTTCAATATTGGCTTTTATGCCCAGTTTTTTTCTCAGGTTGGCCAGGTTGTAGAAAAAATTGGAGTTTTTCCCACCCATGTGAATCGGTATAATATCTCTTTTGTATTGCCTGGCTTTGTTAATAAAGCTTTTATGCCACTCTAAATCAACTATTTGTCCTTTTATTTTGCGGCTTACCAAACCTGCAGGAAAGGTCAATATTTGGGCATCTGACTTAAATGCTTCGTCCAATTGCTTTGCCAGTTCAACACCTTGTCGGCCATGTTTGTTTACAGGTATGAACACTCCATGCAGGTTTTTGAGTTTCATTAGCAAGTCGTTAACAAGAAATTTGTAGGAGCCGTACTTATGCCCAATTAAATACATGATAATGTGCCCATCAAAACCTCCCAGCGGATGGTTAGATGCAAACAGGTAGCGACCTTGTTCCGGAAGGTTTTCTTCTCCTTCAACATTTATGTTTACTCCAAACCTTTTAATAATAGCTGTAGAAAAATCCAGCCCTTCCAGGTGACCAATGTCGCGAATCATTTCATTAAGGGCTTTCTCATGGGTAATTCGTTTCAGGTATTTAAAAACGAACCAAGGGATCCATCTTGCAACTTTAGGGCTTTTTGAATAAAAAACTTTTTTTATGTCTATCTCTTCAAGTATTTTTTTTGAGTTTTCTCCATTTCAGCAAGTGGGTTAAAAATTGCCTGTAAATATAATGATTATTTAATTGGGAGCTGTGGTTTCAGAAATCGTTTATTGGTTGGCGTGCAAGCCTAAAGCTCTAACTAATTAAAAGAGGGTGGTATATTCTACATTGAACCTAGTTTTTAATCTCGACCAAAACTTCCTCGTGCTTTTTCTATTTGTGGAATAATACCCTCATTCTCCGGCTTCAAAAACGCAACATCAGTTGCCGGTTTTTTATTTTTCCGCTTTCCTTTTTTTTCCTGGCGTTCTTCTTTTTTTCTGTATTTTTCCTGGTCTTTTAGTTCCTGTTCAATTTGCTTATCATATACTTTTTGCGATTTCTTGGTTAGGCGGTAGTTCTTTTTATTGTCTTTTTTGCTCAACTTGCTCGAATCTTTTTCAATTTTAAGCCGTTCTTTTAGTTGTTTCGACTTAAAACCGAGGGTTGATTGCATCCCACTTAGCAACGAAAAGGTCCAATAGTTGAATATGGAACGGTAAGGATTCCGCTCAAAGTAAACCCGCCCTTTTTTTGGGCCGATGGCTTTTCGCCTGGGGTTTTTGTCGCGGACAATTGAATTGGCTACCATAGAAAACAAACCGCGTTTTTCAACCACTAGCGAATCTGATTTCTTTTTGCTCAACAAACCAAGTTTTAAATCATCATAAAGCATTATTAATTTCCCGGTTGAATAATCTTCGTTAGCTACCACGTTAAAATCAAGGCTGTTAATTGTTCCATCCTGAATGGTGACAAACAAAAGGTTCTCCAGCAAGGGGTTTACAGAACTCATGTTGAAGGTATCCAGATGGCCCCCGTAAACATATTCGCCATATTTTGAAGCAATAGGAAAGTGGAACGAAGAGGTTAAAAGTGCCTCATCCATTAAATAAGCACTTGCCTTAATTTTTGTATCTTCTTCGTTCGCAATTGCTAGTGAGTCGTTTGTGAGGTTTAACATTTCAATATTCACGCGGGTAAAGTCCAGAAAACCATCTTCCATGGCGTTTTTTCCTAAAATATCATGTCCAATGTAGGAGTTGGTTATTTTTAACGTATCTATCTTTATTCTGTTTTTGGCTTTCCAAATATAATTTAGGGGCAAAGCTATTTTTTGCACCGAATCCATTGAGTATTGCTTGTATTTATATGCATGAAATTGTACCCTGTCAAGGTTTATCCTGTCTGCTATGAACTCTCTGTTGTCTAAAAAGCGGTGAAAATCGACATTTTCTGCTTTTAGCTCAGAGGTTTTTAAATAACTAAGGTTGATTTCTTTTTGTCGTAAATCAGCATATTCTTGTCGTCCATAATTTGGGTTTAAAAAAATCCCTTTGGCAAAAACAGATTTTTTTCCAGTTGAAAATCCTAAGTCTTTTATAGTCAGGTGGTAAAGGCTGTCAGAGAAGTTTAAACTTTGGTTTTTTATGTTGAGCGAAATATCATCAGCACTAAGCAATCGTCCGTCATTTTGATGCAGAGAGTCAATTATTAGCCCGCTAATGTTAGCAAACAGCTGGCCTAACAACCTGTTGGTTGACTTGAAACCATCTATTGTATGGTAGTTTAGGCTTGCATTATTAGCATTGATATGATTCAAATTGACAGCTCTGAAACTTTTTCTTATTTTTTCGTATAAATTCAGTTGTGAAATTTTAGCCATTGTACCTGACAGTCTTTTGTTAACCGAAATTGTAATCTGAGGCTCTTCAAGGTATATTTTGTCTGACAGAATTGTTCGGTCAGTAATTAAATTTCCTAACTCAAAACCATCGAATGATAGTTCAGGAATAATCAACTCTTCAAGTGATGTGCGTTTTTTTTGTCTGCCAGGTGAATGGTCTGAGGTGAATGCGAAATTTTGGGCTGTAATTTGCTTTTTGTTAGTGTTTAGCACCAGCGTGTCCAAATCAATAAAATGAAGGCTGTCTGGCAATTGAAAATGTGTTTCGGTCAATAATAATTGTGCATCAAGCGTTGAGAATATTTCTTTAGGGTTGGCTAAAACAAAGGTGTCCAATTCAAGGTTTTTGATGCTTAAATTTAGTTTGGTGTGCGATGTGAGTTTCTCCAGGTTAAAACTCTCTTTAAGGATGCCAAATACCCCGTCTTTTATATTGATTTCGTTAAATTTAATGCTGGCAATGTTCATAGCCTTCCGCACACTGTCGGTTTTGGTAAGCAATGGAGTTGTGTTTTCTTTTTTAGTATTTTTTTTGGTCAAAGCTAGTGATGGGTTTTCAATGGTGAGTTTTCCCAGGTTTATGATGTCTTTGTCAATCAGGTCATTTATTTTTATCCCCCTGCTTTCAACAGTAGGGGCATAAAAGCTAAATAACTGCCTGCCCTTGTCCGAATTTTCATAGCTTTTTGTAGGGAATAGCCTTACCACACTTGCTGTTAATATTGAATCGCGAGATGAGAACCTTGCGCGTTTAAATTTGAGTTGATAGTTTTTTTGAAATAGTTTGCCAAAATAATCAGTAATGCGGAATGAAAAATTGTCGGAATAGGAAATTTGTTCTTTAGCAGCTTGTGCAATAGGATTGAAATAAAATTTATTTATGCGGGCACTTAATTTGCCCTTCATTACTAAATCTGTTCGACCTGTACTGTCAAAATCAGTAACTTTTATATTGGCATTGTCAATGTTAAATGTATTTAAATTAACACGCTTAAAGTAGCTGCTTATCAGTCTTTTAAAAGTACTTGCATTGGAGGAGTCGCTGACTGAATGGTTTTTTCTTTTAGCTGAAGTTCGTGAAGTTTTTTCAAAATTTCTTTTTGGGCTCTGGTTATTAAAAATTTTAATATTTGGGCGCAGCAACGAAATCGATTTTGCCGAAAAGTTACTATCGTTATATGCTTTGTTGATATCTATACCTCTAATGTAGGCTTGTATTAAATCAATATCATAAATTTTATTTTCGGTGATCAGCTTTAGCTCTGTATTTTTGTCTTTAGGGAAGATTTTAAACCCTGCCACTTCAACAAGCGAATCGATGGTGGAAATTTCTACCGATTTTGCTTTAAGTACATGAACTTTGTCTTTTAAATCCTGCTGGAAGTTATTCAGTACTAATTTAAATTGGTCGGAATAAAACAGAGGGCTTTTATCATTTGCAAAAGTTGCGTTACTTGCAAAAAAACGTTTTAATTCAAACAACGCAGAACCCTTGTAGGAATAGGAAGTGCTGTCGTTCTCAAATAAATCAATATCAAAACTACTTTTTTTAAGGTTCAACCGACGAATGGATAGCTGCCTTACAAAATTGGTGGTTAAAATTGCCAATGGGCTCTTTTTCTCAACCGAATCGTTTTTTAGTTGTTGTTTTTGCCACAGTTTTAACTTAAAATCCGAAGGGCTGATGTATAAACCGGCGATATTTAATATCCTGTTATGATACAATCGGTGAAAATTGACTCCTGTTATTTTCAGTCTGGGTGTTCTGATATTCAGACTATTACCTGTTCTTTTCTTTCTTATGGCTCTAAGTGATAAGCCAGTTGCTTCAATAATTTTTGTACCTGATGAAATGGCAATTGATTTTGCATTCAGTAAATGCACCTTATCCGGCAGGCGAGCGCTAAAAGTGTCAAGTGCAAGTCGGATACTGTCAGAATAAAATACTTTTGCCAGGTCATTGCCTGCATTTTCGTATAAATAAAATTTAAAAAGGTTAAGCGAAAAATGCCTTGCTTTATAAGTAGGCGATCTTAGCCACGATTGGTGAAAAAAGCCCAGCTCGCCGTCATTTATGTTAAGTGTGTCAATTTTAACCGAATTGAGTTTGCCTGCAATTAAATTTGAAAGGTCAATTTCCATTGTTTGGTTATAGGCACTTTTTGCTTTTCTACTTCTTTTAAGTTTATTTACAACTTTTACAGCGGGCGAGGAAATATCAATTTGCCCAATTTTTATATCGCTTTTAAAATACAATTCGTGTATGTTAAAGTTCCTGAGTTCAATGGTTGGTGAAGATATCTGAAAATAATTTTTATTAATATCATTTAAAAAGCCTGGGGATTGATTAATGGGCTGCATACCCACATTTTTTGCAATTAACTTTGAGGATTTTGTAGATATGTCCACTGAATCAGCATAGATAAAATGTACTTTGTCGCTAAGACTAACTTTATAGTCGGTAAGGTTGAGCTGTAAGTCGTTGGCATAGAATAGCTTTTCCTTTTTCAAGAATGTTTCTTCATTCAATAGAAAATCAAAGAGATGCACCGAAACATAGCCAAGGTGGGTGGTTTTTATAAGACTGTCTTGGTTTAGTTTGAGTAAAAATTTACCATTATCAAGAATAATTTTCTTAATCCAGACTTCATTAAGGTATTTTGATATGGCCGGGTATAAATCTTCGTGCACAAAATCTCTGGATTCTTGCTCTACTGTATCCCTCCCTGGTAGTTTTTTGAGTTCAATTACTGGATCTTCCAGTTTTAATTCGTTGGCCTTTAATTTTCCTTTTGATAGCAGTCGATAAACGTTGGTGCCCCATAATTCTATCGAGTTGCAGCTGATATTGTAAAGGGCAGCCTTCACCTCTTTTTTTTCGAGCATACGGTTATAAACAGCAGTGTCTGATGTTAGCTCAAAACCTTTAAGGGCTAGCCTTCGTGTACTTAACTCAAGGCTTATTTTTTCAAAATCAATGGAGAATAAGCCTTCCGTGCGTTCATAAACTTTGTTTTGTAGGTAGGTTTTTAGTAATGGAGTAGCCAGAAAGAATAAAAAGGCATCAATAATGATGAAAACAGCAACTAAAAAGTAAATAGTTTTTAGCCACCATCTTTTTTTTCGTACCTTTTTGTCGGGTTTTGTATGCTCAGTGCTTTCCTCCACAAAAAAAACAATTATTTTTTATCAAAGTTGCTGATTTTGATAAAGATAAGAATTAGAATAATAAGGTTGCGCTAATGTATGAAATTCTTTACAAAAAATATACGTTTATGTAAATTAAGCGTTAAATGTTTTTAGATAAATAAAAAACAGGAACCTAAGCCCCTGTTTTTATTTTTATTCAGTTTTTTTACTGGGTCTGCCAGGCCGTTTCTTTTCAGTTTTTGGCTTTTTAGAAGTAGCTTTTTTTGCTGTGGAAGTTTTTTTTGTGCTTGCTGCCTTTTTTATTGTTGAAGTGGCCTTTTTTTTGGCAGTACCATTAGTCTTTTTTGTTTTTGGTTCTTCAATAGCTATATTTTCTTTTTTTGTTTTGCTTATTGGCTTGGCCGTTTTTTTTGTAGCAGAAATAGCCGTTTTTTCTTCTTTCGTTTTTTCAATTGCCACAGCTTTTGCTTTCGTTTTTGAGATAGCTTTTGTGGCAGGTTTAGTTTTATCTATCACTTTTGGCTTTAATTTATCTTTCAGCTCGTCAATGGTTTTTTCATATTTTTTAATCAATGCTTTTACCTGGCTCTCACTTAATCCTGAAATATCGTTCATTTGTACAGGTTTTTCGGCTTTGGTTTTTGTGCATAACCTGCCTTTAAAGTCGCTAAGTACATTCATGTAATTAATAAAGGCCTGGTAAGGAGTGTCGTAAGGGTTAAAATAACCATGAACTGCACCATCCGAGAAGAATTTTGTACACATATAGTAAAAATGATCGCTGTTTTGCAAATTCAACCAATCCCTCTGTATTGTTTTGTCATCTATTTGACTTACTAGTTCTTCTATTTCGTATAGTTTGTCAAAAGCTTCATTCTGTAGCTCATTTCCCAACCAGGCTGTTAAATCGCGCTCCTCATCAGCCCACGAAATAGGGTAGGGGACATTATAAGCAGCAATAGGTTGGTGGCTGTCGGCAACTTCGGATGGTGTTGCAAACTTAAAGCCAGCATTTTTAAACACCTCCGCCGGGAGCGCCTTTAAAAAGTCAAAAATTCCTGTTTCTTTCCATTGGTGTTCTCCAAAGGTTTCATAGTCCATAAACAGGTTTACTACTTCTTCTTTTTTATCAATAGCTTTTAACCAGCCTGCAAATTTATCTGCAGTCAGGGGCCAACCCTCCCATGCTTCATTTGAAAACCTAAAAGCAATGTCATCACTCAATTTAAAGTTCTTGAGCAATATTTTCAACTTGGGGTTGTGTGCATTAAAATACAGATAATTAGGGCTTTTCCATCCCAAAACATGCTTTGCTCCTTCTGTAAGCATTGCCTTGTATCCCATATTGGCTATTGTTTCGCCAATGGCATCACTGTAAATTAGTTCTGTGTTTCTGAAAACTTTAGGTTCTTGTCCAAAATGCTCTTTTATTTTTGCTTTATGGAGCTCTATTTGCCTTATAAATTCTGATTCATTTTTTAATGCGGCCAAAGAATGTGAATAGCTTTCGGAAAGAAATTCTACCGACCCGGTTTGAGCCAGTTTTTTGAAACTTTCAAGTACTTCGGGTGCATATAATTCAAATTGGTCGAGGGCACTACCCGAAATCGAATAACTAATTTTAAATTTGTCGCCATATTTTTTAATCAGGCCAAGCATTACCTCATTAGCAGGGAGGTAGCAATTTTTAGCTATTTTCCTGATGATTGATTCATTGGCATAGTCATCATAATAATAATGATCGTGGCCAATGTTGAAAAAACGATAATTTTTTAACCTAAATGGTTGGTGAACCTGAAAATAAAAGCATAAGGTCTTCATTCAGTATGATTTTTTAGTTTTATTCAATTAGTTACTTAATAGATTAGTATATAAATCTCTGATTTTCCCAGCAGCGTTGTCCCATTTAATGTTTTCAACTTCTTCTTTTCCTAGTCTTCTAAACATTTCAGAAAGGCCATCATAGCTAATTAATCCATAAATAGAGTCTGCAATGGCATCAATATCCCAGAAATCTACTTTAATAGCATGCTTTAATACCTCTGCCACTCCTGATTGTTTTGAAATAATAACCGGAACATTGGAACGCATTGCCTCTAATGGCGATATGCCGAAAGGTTCTGAAACAGAGGGCATTACGTAAACATCGCTGATGGCAAACATATGATCTACATCTTTGCCTTTTAAAAAATTGGTAAAATGGAATTTATCTGCAATCTTTAATTCAGCTGCCCGTTTTATCATTCGGTAAAGCAAATCGCCACTTCCTGCCATAACAAATTTTACATTTTGTGTTTTTTGAAGTACTTTATGAGCAGCTTCAATAAAATATTCAGGCCCTTTTTGAAAGGTTATTCTTCCTAAGAATGTGACTATTTTTTCTTTTACATTTTTTGTGTAAAGGTGTTGGATTTCTTCTTTTGGTAGTACGCCATTATGCACAACTGTAACTTTTTCCGGGTCGGCCCCATATTTGTTAATTACGGTTTCTCGGGTCAAGTTACTCACTGTAATTATTAGGTCGGCGTTTTGTATCCCATATCTTTCTATATCGTAAACAACCTGGTTAACATGTTCTCCAGAACGGTCAAATTCAGTGGCATGAACATGTACTACTAACTTTTTGCCCGACATTTGTTTGGCTGCAACGCCTGATGGATAGGTTAACCAGTCATGTGCATGTATTACATCAAAGTCTTCATTTTTAGCAAGTTCCGCAGCTACTAAGGCATAGTTGGAAACCTCGGTAATTAAACTATAGCCATACGAACCAGAGAAATTAAATTTCACTTTGTTTTCTGAACTTTGGCGTAATAAAGATGGAACATGGACTTCAACTTCCTGTCCATTGATAATAAAAACTATACTACCATCTTCTTTTACTTTTATCGTTTCTTCAACCTCAGGGTTGCCGGCAAATTGCTTTTCAAAGTCTTCGGGGCTAATATAGGGCCGAAGCAGCGATGCAATTTCAATAAACTTAATCTTTTCAATAGCATCGGTACTTAACGATTGGTCTAAAAACTGCTGGACTTTTTTGTTTGTATCAAATTTTTTTCCTTTAGTAAAATGATGCTTTTCATGAATGGTTTGTTGATCAACTTCAATATCCTCGGCGTTTACAAAACTGGCTACCGAATTATCTTCGTCTCCATAGGCTTTAGGTACAACAAAAATTACTTGTAAATCATCATAAACAGCGAGTGCCTTTGTAAGCCCATAACAAGCTGTTCCCAACCCTCCAGTTATATGAGGCGGAAACTCCCATCCAAACATCAATACTTTCATTAGCTACGGTTTTTAGTTATTTATTATCAGGTTTAAATTATTTGTTTATTTATTGTATTTTAAGTATTTACTTCTTCAAACTGTTCGATAATGGTTTTCAGCCTTAAAAGTTCAGCAACACTCCATGCTTGCGAAACTGCACCTTTGGCTGCATGTGGTGGATTTCCATCATAAATTTCGGAGATAGTTCCAATGCCTGCATTGGTCATTTCCTCTTCAAACCCATAATAAAGATCTTTAATAAGTTGAAGGCCAGAGTTTTTATGAACTTTTAAATAGGCTTCGCTAAAATGACCCACTAACCAGGGCCAGGCAGTTCCCTGGTGGTAGGCTCTGTCTCTTTCTTCCTGGTTACCTTCATAAGTACCAATATACATTGGGCTTTTTGGAGATAAAGTTCTTAGTCCTTTTGGTGTAAGTAGATCATTTTGAACAACATCAAGCACCATTTTACATTGATCAATTGTTAGCATAGAATAAGGCAATGATGCAGCAAAAACCTGGTTGGGCCTTACATCCCAATTTTTCGACTTTTCATCCACGTAATCAGCAAGGTACATTTTTTCATCAGACCAAAACATTTCAATAAATGACTCTTTGATTTGTTCTGGTAGTTTTTCCCATTTATTTACAAATTTGGTATCCCCGGATTCTTTGGCTAATTCAATAGCAAAATTAACTGCATTGTACCAAAGCGCATTAATTTCAACGTTGTATCCCATTCTAGGTGTTACTGGTAATTGTCCAATAATAGCATCCATCCAGGTTAATGCATATCCTGTTTTGCAGGCATAAATTAGGCTATTTTCATGCATTGCAATGTTGAAATCAGTGCCTTTTTTATAATTATCTAAAATTGAGCGGATTTTGCTACCGTAGTCTTTCCAAACTGTTTTAGGGTCGTTGGTTGAACTTGTGTATTGCTGTAGGGACCAGATGTACCATAGAGGTGCATCCGCTGAATTGTAATTTGCGTTATGGTCAGTCGCCATGTTTTTAAACAACCCATTCTTCAACTCTTTCGAAGAGCTGTCTAGAATTTCTTTGGCAGTTTTTATATCCCCGTGGGCCAAAGTCAGCCCTGGCATTGCAATAAAGGTGTCTCTACCCCAGGTTCCAAACCAGGGAAAGCCTGCAATTACCTGTGTTTTTTTATTTCTACGTACAATAAATTGTTGCGCCGAATTAATCAGGCAATTTTCAAAACTGTCACGCGGAATTCTTTTTTTTATTTCTGAAGTAAACTTTCTTTTCAACCCATTTGGTTCTATTTCTGATAAACTGCCTGAAAGGATGATACTTTCGCCTTTTTTTAATGGAAATTCAAAATATCCAGGTACAAACAAGTCTTCTGTAAATTCATAACCTCTTTTCTCTTCCTCACTGTATTCTACGTTATAAAACCAATCAGGGGCATGCACATAATCGGTTTTTTTTGAGGTTTGCATAAATAAATAGGGATATTCTCCATACATTTTGGTTTTAATACCATTTTTAGTATTAAAATACTTCGTGTTTACTGAAAGGTTTGCTTTGTTCAACTGATGACTGTTTCTGAATACCAAAAAAGGATGAAGCCTGATAATTGTTGGTGAGTTTGCACTCAGCAGGGTGTACCTTAAAAGCACCTGTTCTTCTTCACTGGCAAGAAGCATCTCTTTTTGCAATACAACTCCACCTACCCGGTAGGTAATAGCTGGAATTGGGTGGGTGTTAAAATCCCTGATATATTTGTGTCCAGGGTGCATAACACCAGGGTATTTCCTAACAGCAAGGTGAAACTCTTTGTCGTGTTGTATTATTGTTTCGTCGATGGCTGAAATTAAAACATGGTTCTGGCCATCAATTTGATCCATTGGGCAAACAAGTAAACCATGGTATTTCCTTGTGTTACAGTTTATTATGGTGCTGCCACCAAAGGAGCCAGCCCTGTTTGATCTGATAAACTCTTTTGATAAGGAATACTTTAGGTTGATTAGTTGCGTTTTATCAAATTCAATGTACGACATAGGTTTTTAGTTTTGGTTGATTAGTGAAAATTTGATAGTTATTGCAAAAATGACACAAAAAAATCAATTATATGGTAAATATAATAGTTTACTTTTAGATTTAGCTTTAAATTATTTTTTTTGTTTAAAATTATTCTAAATAATTCAATTTAGTGTTGATTTATATTGAAATTAATGTTAAAATTATATTTCTCTCTGATCTGGGGCCATCAAATTCGCAAAAAAAAATGTTTTGCCATGTTGATAAACCCAGTTTTCCGTTTATTATTGGAACGGTTTCACTGGGTCCCACTATCCCGGCCTTTAAATGAGCATCGCCATTACCATCTTGCGCATCATGCAGCCAAACACCATTAGGCATCAGCTTTTTTAAAAGGTTGATAACATCTAGCTGCACGGAGTTATCCCAGTTTTCTTGTATCATAATAGCTGCTGTGGCACCTTGTGAGTAAATAGATGCAATTCCGTTTTCTACTCCACTACTAACTACTATTGAAGAAATTTCTGATGTAATATCATAAAGTCCATTGTGTTTATCTGTTTTTAGTTTAATAGTTTGTTGCATTTTAACTAGCTTAGCTAAAAATTTTACTTAAAGTTATAAAATGATTTGCTTACGATCAGAAGTTTATCCAAATTTTTTTCAAAAAAAAATTGATTATTCGCAAAAAACTGCATTTATTGGTTCTTGCTTTGCCGAAAATATTGGTGAAAAATTCAAAAGATCCAAGTTGCCCTGTATTATTAACCCGTTTGGCATTCTTTATAACCCCCAGTCGGTAAATTCTGCATTGCTAGCTATTCTTGAAAATAAAATTTATAAAGAGGATGATTTAGATTTCTTTAATGAAAAATGGATAAGTTTTGCCCATCATGGACAATTTTCAGGAGCTAACAAAGCTGAAGTTTTAAAAAATATTAATGAACAGTTAAAGGCAGCGCATGTTTTTCTGCAACAGACCAATGTTCTTTTAGTCACTTTTGGTACAGCCTGGGTATACAAACTGAAAAAATCAAACGAAGTTGTGGCCAATTGCCATAAAGTTCCTGCAAATGAGTTTGATCACTTTTTGTTAACATCTCAGGAAATTATTGATAATTATGTGCAATTTCTTCAAAAAATAAGAGCTTTTAACCCAAATATTGAAGTTGTTTTTACAGTTAGCCCTGTAAGGCACTGGAAAGATGGTGCTGTAAATAACCAATTGAGTAAATCAATACTATTTGTGGCTGTACATGAGCTCATTAGTAAATTTGATTTTGTTCACTATTTCCCATCTTACGAAATATTAATGGACGACTTAAGAGATTATCGATTTTATGCAGATGATTTATTTCATCCGAATCAATTGGCCATTGATTATATCTGGGAAAAATTTAGCAAGACTTTTTTTAATGAAAAAACGATTGAAACGACAGAACGAATAGAAAAACTGCAAAAAAACCTCTCCCACAGGGTCTTTTACCCACAAACCGAGGCTTACAGAAAGTTCATCATTAGTAATTTTAAACTTATTGGGAATCTTCAGGTTCAGTTTCCAGCGATTGATTTTGAACGAGAATTGAACCATTTTAAACATGAAGCAGAGAAATATTGGCCGGGGGAGTTTTAATGAAATTGTATATTGGTATATTTGAAATTAGTACCTAAAAATATGTAATTGCTTATTCAAATTTTTAATACACATGTAGCCAATTAATACATAATACAATTGTTATCAGCACAGTTAGTCATTTCTATCCAAGCAAAGTACCTTAATCAACTCAATTTTAGGACCATCCATTTTTAATATTTCAAGCACAAAATTATTGATGGTTATTTTTTCACTTTCAACTGGTATTTCTTCATGATAGTGCAAGATATAGCCAGCAATTGTTTCAAATTCTTCCTCTTCGGGTATGTTTAGGTTGTATTTTTCATTGATATAATCAATTTCTAACCTTCCTGAAAAAATAAATTCGTTATCCGAAAGCTGTTCTTCTTTTAGATCAGAAGAATCATGTTCGTCTTCAATTTCTCCAAATATTTCTTCAATAATATCCTCAATAGTCACAATTCCTGATGTTCCACCAAATTCATCAACCACCAGTGCAATGCTTTTATGTTCTTTCATAAACGAGTTAAAGAGCTTGCTTGCAGCCATGGTTTCAGGCACTATTATCAAACTTTTAAGCATTGATGAAATATTTGTTGGGTTGTGGAACAGGTCTGTTGATTGCACATAGCCAATAATATTATCAATGCCTTCTTTATAAACAAGGATTTTAGAAAAACCGGTTTCAATGAATTTTTCTTTTAGCTTTTCAACAGGACTGTTCAATTCGAGTGCAATAACCTCATTTCGTGGTATGATACATTCCCTGAGTTTTACTTTTGAAAAATCAAGTGCATTCTGGAAAAGCTTTACATCATGCTCTATTTCATCTTCGTAATTATTTTCATCTTTGCTTTGGTCAATAATGTGATCAAGATCAATTGCGCTGAAGACTACTTTTTCCTGTTTATCATTAATCTTAACCTTAAAAAAGATGTGTAGCAAAAAAGATGAGATGAGCATAATTATTTTTGCCACGGGAAATAGTAACACATAGATAGTGATTGTCGGGAGCGAAAAAACATTCAGGCTTTTATTTGGATTTATCCTGAAAAGAGTTTTTGGTAAAAATTCAGCTGTGACTAAAATTATTAAGGTAGAAATAATTGTTTGAATAATAAGAATTGCAAATTCAGAAGTTATGTTAATAGCATTAATTAAAGGGGTGAGCTCCAGTGCCATTAAATAACCATAAATAACCAGTGCTGCATTGTTTCCAACTAACATTGTTGTGATGTACTGGCTGGGGCTTTTTGTTAAAAACGAGACTATTTTAGAACCATAGCCACCTTGTTTTTTATCCAGTTCAAGTCTTAGTTTATTAGCTGATACAAATGCAATTTCAAGCCCCGAAAAAAAGGCTGAAAACAATAGCGAAATAAAAATAAACAGGATATTTACACTCAAGGTTGCTTGTTTTTGTTTTGTTTGCCCATATAATTTCTAAGCAGGAACATTAAAAAGGCTACAATAGCAAAGATAAAAAATAAATACGATTCTTTAATGCCTAATAACCATGTTCTGTGTATTGCTGCAATCAGGCTTAAAATTGCAATAATCATCCATAAATGTTTCATACAATGTGGATTATTGAAGCTATTGTTCTATGGGCTTTTCTTTTATCTTTGGCAGATTTCTTTCGGGCTTTGGTCTTGCTGTTTTCTTTTTATTTGAGATACTGTCATTTTTTGTTCCAGAAAATTCCTCCTTAAAGAAAATTCGACCATTTACATCAATAAATTTATAGATAGTAAATGCAACATTTGATTCAAATCCAGATTCACCGTTGATGTTGGTGCCATCAGCTTTGGTAATTTTCACTAATTCGTTCGTGAAAATTTTCCTTTCATTATCGTCGCCGTATAACTTTTCGGTTTTTAGTATGTCACCATTTACATTTGAAATAACAACATTGCCTATTGCCTCCCAGCTTTTTTTTTCCTGATAGTAGATAGCTCTGTTGGCAGTCATACTGGTTTCAATCACACTTTGTTCGTTGTACATTACAATGCTAATTCCATTTGGAAAATCAATGTAGGGTTCAATAGCACCATCAAATGTTTGCATAATTGGGGCTTGCAATTTTCCTTTTATAAAGCCTTTTTCAGTGTAAGTAATATGTGCGTTTTCAAGGGTAACAGTGGGTATTTCTTCCACCGACTCAAATTGGTTGATAACAGGTAGTTCTTCGGAACAAGAAAAAAACATTGCTGCTGGTAAAATTGCCAGCCATGCAATGCTTTTTAATTTTATTGTAAACTTCATAGTAGAAGTATCCTTTTTTTAGAATCTTGCTGTAGTAGTTTCGTTAATCCAGCAACCAACCCTAACAGTTTTGCCTTTGGTAACCCCAATCATAAATGCTTTTTCTGCATTTGGGTAACCTCCGGAGTATCGACCTATTAATTTGCTTGCTGCTTCGGCAACTGATGGGTCAACCGATTTTGCTTTTACTAATTTGTCAACAGCTGCCCAATAACCAACATTGTGCAATTCACCTTCGGGTGATGCTAATTGCGAACATCCGCTTGAAGCATACATTGTTGCAATTAAAATGTAAGGCGCACCAAAATCACTTTTTAATGACGTTGCTTTTAAGGCATGCGTTCTGGCTTCAGATTTTTTACCTTGCTCATTAGCAAATTGTGCCAGTTTATAATAATTTCTTGCTTTAAGTGTGTCAACAGTCTCTAATTTAATAGCTTCGTTCATGTATTCAGTTGCTTTGTCCCATTCTTTGCTTCTGGCAAAACGCATTGCTAAAGCATATTTCGATAAAGCAGAAGGCCTTAATTTGTCAATTTGAACCGCTACATCACCAAATAAATCACTGTCTGTACAATCCTTTGTGCTAAGCATTCTGGCAATTTTTTCAAGTTGATCAATATCGTCTTTGTTGCTGTCAAACCTTTTTTGAAAAGCAGGAATTAACTGCTCGCAGGTAGAAGCTTCACTTTTCATAAAGATTTGGGTGACGCCTGCATGAGCTTGTTTAACAACTCCATTTTCTCCATTTTGAATTTTTTTCTCAAGCAGGCTGTTAAGTTTTGTGTAATTATCAACTACCTCGGCAGCATCTATTTTCTTTTTTACAAACATTCCTTCGGTAGCTTGCATAAACGAAAGAATTACAGCAGGTTCCGACTTAATGCCCTGTAAATCAACAGATTTTTTAAACAAAGTGTAAGCTCTTCCAACTTGATCTTTGTCGAGTTTTAGCAGGTCAACAGCTTGTCTTCCTCGTATATATCCTTCTGGGTATTCACCTTTAGTACCAAAAAATTTAAATTTGATACGTTGATCATACAACATCATTAAAGTATCAATCCATTTTTTATCTTTTGTTTCGTTGAATTTAAACTCAACTACATCAGCACCTTTAGAGTAGATCATTTTTGTTGATCGTGGGTAAAAATGGAACAACACATTCCAGTATTTGTAGGCTTCGTTCAACTTATTTTGTTTGGTAGCTTGCTGGAATAAAGCAATGTTTTTTACACATTCTTCTTTTGAAATACCATACTTTGCTTTGTCTCCCATGTAAGCCTTAATTTTAGACTTCCATGCTTTTAACAGGCCTTCCAATTTTTCTATATCTAATTCTTTTTTTGCTTTTTTTAATCTTTTGTATTCAAATACCAACGCATTGTCGGCAGATAATGCGCCATATTTAAATGCATTTAAATCATTCTCAATTGCATTGTTGATTTTTTCAACTACTGCTCTTAATTTTTCTAAAGCTTCCGGTTTTAAATCAGTAACGTTTGGATCTAATGTAATATCTCCTTGTAGCTCAGGAAAAGCTTCTTTAAAAAGTTCTTCTTCAATTCCTCCCTGCGCCGATGCAATACCATTCAACGAAAAAGCCAAGGATGCAATAAAAATTAAAGAAACTAATTTTGTCTTCATAACCACTATTATTTGTTCAACATTTATATTTTATAACTCTTCTATTATATTATGATAGGATAAATTAAAAATACCCTAATAAAATTTCTTTTTTATAAACCATTTTGCTCTCATTGATAAATTAAAATGGAACTGAAACTGGTCTTCAGTCAGGATATCTTCACCTGGTATGCTTCTTTTATTATACGAACCCGAAATGTTAATAATTGCCCCAGTTCTCAATGGAAAGGCAAAGCCTAAGCTTCCACCAATTTGTTTCAATTGTTTATTATTATATGAAATGTATGAGTTGGTGTAATTAAAACCTGCCCGGTATCTGATTAGTTTTAAATATTTAGTTGAGCTGTAATCAGGAATGTATTCAAGTCCGGCGTTAAATCTTTGATTGTCAGACAACTGCAAGTCCTGGTTGAACGATTTACTTTCTGACCATTTATCAACTTTATAATCAACTGCCAACTCAAGTTTTTGTTTTAAAATTACCGATGCCCCAAGGCTATAGCTTCTCGGAATTTCCAGAACACCCTGGTTCTCAATCTTGTTAATCAGCGTGTCAACCAATCTCCTTCCCGAAATGTAATTGGTAAGTGATAACGTATTAAATCTTTCCTGTTTTCCTTCAAGTTCTGTTTTTAGATTGTAGGTAGCTCCAAGGTTAAGAAACAAGTTGTCATTAATTGACTTATGAAAATGAGCACCAAAGCCAAGCGATACAGCATCAAAAACAGAATTATTTATGTCGACTGAGGTGGATTCTGATAATGAGTTTTCAGTTCTGGCATTTTCTATTGTTCTAGTCCTGTCAAGTGTACCAAACATATAAGCTACTTTAAATCCTACCGATATTGGTTTGGCAATATTGAAACTATTGTCGAAGTAAAAACTATTAATTCCGCCTTCGCCTGTGTAATTGTGTATAACTTCATTGTCTTCAAAACCTAAATCTTCGGTCATTGTGATGTCGTACCCAATACTACTTAAAGGGCGCAGGCCAATACCTGATTTCCACCATTTTAAAATCGGAAAACCAGCGGCAATGTAACTAACGTTTCCATCAAGTTTAGTAAATTGCTCATTAGGGGTTTTTAAAATGTAGTAATTGGAGTTAAGTCCAAATTCAAACACAAAGGTCGCTGGCAATAAAGCCGTATACGATGAGGGGTTTGATGGGTTTAACTGAAATGCTGAGACTAAAGGGCTTGCTACGCCACCCATTGCCAGGTTTCTTCCAAAGCCTTCTTTGGCCAAATCTCCCACACCAAACATTGAGAAAGGTGAACTTGAATTATTTTGTGCATTTGACAATATTGGCAAAATACCAATAAAGACAGCAATAATTACTTTTTTATATTTTTTTAACATTATATTCTAAAATTCTGTTTAACCCAAAAGCCACCAAAAAAGATTCTGCAAATATGGGATTTTTTAGTTTACCAGCAAAGAAAAAGCTATCCCCCCCCGTCAAAATAACCTTTAGTTGCTTATGGATGTCTGTTAATTTATCAATGTAAGCATCCATTTCAAAGGTTATTCCATTTTGCACACCGGCAATAATTGCTTCATCTGTGTTAGCACCTAAAAAAGGATGATTTTCAGATAAAGACATCAATGGCAACCTACTTGTAAATTCATGCAATGCTTTGTACCTCATTGTCATGCCCGGAGAAATGTTGCCTCCAAAGTATTCACCTTGCTTATTTATAAAATCATAAGTGATAGCTGTTCCTGCATCAATAGCTAGAACGTTTTCACCCGGGAAAATATTGTGGGCGCCCACCACCGCAGCTATTCTATCTTTACCTAAAGTTTTAGGGGTTTTATAAAGGCTTTTTATTGGTAAAGGTGTAGATGTTTCAAGAAAAACCACATGGTTAAACTTTTTTAAATCTACTTTGTTTATGATACTTTTTTCAACAACAGATGATATTATTAAATCCATGGCGTGCGGGAAAGTTGCTAAAATTTCATCAAGATACAGCTCGTTTTTAGTAGTAACCTGTTCATTGTGAATGATTTTGTTTTTATCCACAATAAAAACCTTAGTAAAAGTATTCCCTATATCAATAATCAGGTTCATGATATATATGTAATTTTAGCTTACAAATTTCATAAAATTTTATTATTTTTAAACACAAATGTAATTGAAATAACCGAATACAATTATTGGTTTAAAAATTGCGTTGAATGCGTAGAAATAATAAATTGATGCTAAAGTGGCCAGAAAAATACTGATAGTAGAAGATGATAAAATGTTGTGCACCATATTTGAAATGTTCCTGACAGATCTAGGATATGAACTTACAGGCTTTTCACAGACAGGTGCTGATGCAATTAGCAAATGTGAGGAAAATCCCCCAGATGTGGTTTTGATGGATATTCACCTTAAAGGTGATGTTGATGGAATTGATACCGCAAAAAAAATTCACGAAGCATTTAATATCCCTGTTGTTTACGTTACCAGTGATATTGAACAAGAAACTATCCTCAAAGCAATTTATAAAAACACCTACGGCTTTTTAATGAAACCTATTTATCAGTCTTCTTTAAGGGTAGCAATAGAATTTGCTTTTGCTAAACATATTTACGATAATTCTGAAAACTGAGCCCTATATCTTTGTATTAATTAAGGTCTGGGCTGCACATTTTACTGTTATTTAATATGATGCCGCTCAACTGGCTAGCATAATAATCATTAGTTTTTTGCTACTTGAAGGTGAAGTTAATGCAAGGAAAAATTACTATTTTTTAAAACACCTTTGCACTTTTTACAACTTCTTTTATGTAAGTGTTTAATTTTAATAGGCTTAGGCGTTTTTTAGTGAGCCCTATTTATTCTGCTCATTTATTGTTATTTACACTGTTTATTTTGTTTTTTTACTACCCCGTTTTGTGGAAATCTTGCTAAATTGCATCTATAATTTACTATTAGCACTCTTATTCATTCACTATAAACATAAAATATAACATAATGAGAACTTATTTGATTATCCTTATTTTATTATTATTTCCATTTTTCGGTATTTGTCAGTTAGAAACTAAACATTTCCTTGAAACCAAGGTAAATGCGGCTACAATTTATTTAACTGGTGCAGAGCTTAGCAGAACAACACAGGTAAACCTTAAAAAAGGTAATAACCTGCTTGTTTTTAAAGGTCTTTCGCCTTATGTAAATGCAAAAAGTGTTCGGATATCCGGGGATGTTGACTTGTCGGTTTTAAGTATTTCAACTAAAACCAACTACCTTACAAAAAAGAAAGAGTTACCAGTTATTAAAAAATTGAAAGATTCTTTGCAGATTATTAAGGATGAACTGCGAATTAATAAAGATGAGGTGGCTGCCTATAAGGCAGAAAAAGAGATGATTATGGCAAATAAGTCAATTGGTGGAACTACCAATGGGGTACCTATTTCGGAACTTAGGCAAAGTGCCGACTTTTTTAGAGAGCGTATGATTGACATTAATAGAAAAGTTGCCAAACTTGATAAACGCACTGCAGAACTAAATCAATTATCTAACAACTATAATAAAGAACTGAGAGAGGTTAATTCACGTTCGAGCTATACCGAGACTGATGTTTTGGTACTTTTATCCTCCGAAAGTGCCAGAAGCTCCAAAATCAACCTTCAATACCTGGTTGCTAGAGCTGGTTGGGTTCCGGGTTATGATATTAAGGCAATGGATCTTAGTAAGCCTATCAACCTGGTCTATAAAGCCAAAGTTTTTAATAATACCGCTGTTGCATGGGAGAATATTGATATTAAATTGTCCATTGCTGACCCTTCTTTAAGTATAACAAAACCAGAACTAAATCCGTGGTATCTTGATTATTATTCTGCTAGTAATTCTAAAGGCAAAAGAGGCGTGGGCTATATGCAAAATGTGATTGTATCGGATACGGATATAAAAAGTGAAGACAAATTTTTAGAAACAACCGTTACTATTGGTGAGAACTATGATGAGGTCGATATTCCTGATTTAAATACGGAGTTTGAGATAAAATCTAAGTATAGCATACCTGCTGACGATAAGCCCTATGTTGTTGAGGTTGAGAAATATACTCTTCCTGCCACGTTCGAACATATTGCTGTTACAAAAATGGATAAAGGAGTGTTTGTGCTAGCAAAAATTACAGGCTGGGAAGATTTAAGTCTGGTTGATGGTGATGCAAATGTGTACTTTAAAGGAACCTACCTTGGCGAATCGCAAATACGAACCAGGAATGTGAAAGATACACTGGATTTATCGCTTGGTAGAGATGATAAAGTTTTGGTAACCCGTTCTAAACTGACTGAATATAGTAGTAAACAGTTGATAGGTAGTAAGCTGAAAGAGACTTTAACCTTTGAATTGGTTGCCAAGAATAATCGAAAAAACCCAATAAATATTGAAATATTTGATCAGGTGCCAATTAGTAAAAACAGCGAAATTGAGGTGAAAGTGCTTGATGTATCGCAGGCAGAATTTAACCCTGTAACTGGTGAAGTAAAATGGCGCTATCGATTGCAGCCAGGGGAGTCGAAAAAAATGAAACTTAGTTTTTCGATTAAATATCCAAAAAACCAAAAGGTTGAAGTTCAACAAATGAAACGTAGAGCGCTAAGGGCATTCTAAATGAGCAAATGAATTGCTTCTGGTTCCAATTTCAATAGAAAGATTAAAACCAGAAGTTTTTCAAATTTCTTCTAGTGTTATGTCAAGGCTTGTTTGTCAGGTGACAACACCTAACAAGTGCATCAGCCAGGTGTTGTCACCTGGCTAATTACCAGAAATATCAAATTTGACTTAACACTAGCCTAATAATTCTTTTACCTTCTGTGCAATAACTTTACCTTCTGCACGTCCGGCAACTTGTTTGTTTACGGTTCCAATAACTTTTCCCATATCCTTTATCGAACTTGCCCCAGTATCAGCAATTACTTTGTTGATTATTTCAATCAATTCATTTTCAGATAATTGGGTCGGTAAGTATTCTTCAATAACAGCCACTTCACCAATTTCCTTTTCGTAAAGTTCTGTTCTTCCTGCTTTTTGATAGGTTTCAGCCGAGTCTTTTCGCTGCTTTACTAATTTCTGGAGAATTTTTATTTCAGTTTCTTCGTTTAGCTCAGTTGCTCCTCCAGAAGTTTGTGCCAATAATATTTCACTTTTTATTGCTCTTAAAGCCAACAAACGATCGGCTTGTTTTGCTTTCATGGCTTCTTTTATATCACTATTTATTTTATCTGTTAGGCTCATAATTTTACTGGTTTCTGGTTACTAGTCTCTGGTTTCTTGTTCCTTGGTTGATTTTTTAGCTGAATAATGAATAACCGATTACTGATTACCGAAAACTACTCAATCCACATTGTCATGCAAAAAAGAGTTCTCAGATAAATCCAAATCATCATCATCATCGTCCGAAAGTGTATACCTCGAAATTTCCTTTTTTTTGTTATAGGTGCTTTCGTGGTTCATTTCAACGTCTCTTCGTTTGTATGCTGGCTCGTTTTCAAGTTCGTCAATGGTTTTAGCGCTACGTTCCACTTTTACATTTTTGTTGGCAGTTTTTTGCTGTTTCATTGTTTCCATTAACTTCATTCTTTCTAACGCTTTCCTTACTCTTTCTTCTTCATCAACCGTGTTTTCGTCCTTATTTTGTTTTTTTTCTACAAAAGTGGCTGTTATTTCCTCTTCTTCTTCAATAATTTGCTCCGAAATTTCTTTTTTATTCACTGGTTTCGAAACCAAATTCATCTCTTCGTTGGTGTATTCAATTTCAAAGTCAATTTCTTCGGAGTAGGTATTGTTTTTTTCTGATGAACTGTTTTCATCCACTACTTGTTTATTCTCTTTTTCAATTTCAATTACTTTTTTCGTAACTGGCTTTTGAATGTACAACTCTGGAATTATATCTGTTTCGAAACCTGTTGCAATAATTGTAACGTTTATTTTTTTTCCTAATGAAATATCCTGGTTGTAGCCCCAGATTAAGTCGGCTGTATGCCCGGCAGCATCTTGCGCATAATTTGAAATGTCTAACAATTCATCTGTTGTTAAATCTTCATCTCCCGAAGAAATATTTAACAGAATGTTTTTTGCTCCAGATATATTATTGTTGTTTAATAATGGCGAATTAAGAGCTTCCTCAATGGCTTTCATGGCTCGACCTTCTCCTTCTGCTTCAGAAGATCCCATAATGGCCACTCCACTATCCTGCATTACTGTTTTTACATCTGCAAAGTCAACGTTTACGTGTCCTTCTTTGGTAATAATTTCTGCTATCCCTTTTGCCGCAACTGTTAAAACATCATCGGCTCTTGAAAAGGCGTCAGTTATGCCTAAATTTCCGTAAATTTCGCGCAATCTTTCGTTGTTTATAACAAGCAGAGAATCAACGTGTTTGCTTATTTCTTTGATGCCATTAATAGCCTGATCGATTCTTCTTTTTCCTTCAAACCTGAAAGGAATCGTTACTATGCCTACGGTGAGTATTTTTAACTCTTTTGCTGCTTTTGCAATTACCGGGGCAGCTCCTGTGCCTGTTCCACCACCCATTCCGGCAGTTATAAATACCATTTTGGTATTATTGCTTAGAACAGCAGTTACTTCATCGATGTTTTCAATGGCTGCTTCTTTTCCTTTCTCTGGCTTGTTACCTGCACCAAGGCCCTCAGTTAAGGTTTGGCCCAGGTGTATTTTTACTGGCACAGGACTGTTAGCCAGTGCCTGTTGGTCAGTATTACAAACTATAAAATCAACATTAGTAATGCCTTGATGAAACATGTGGTTCACCGCATTACTTCCTCCACCACCTACACCAATAACTTTAATTATTGAGGCTTTTTCTGTTGGTAAATCAAAGGGCATTAAATCGTCCATATTATTTTATTTATATGGTTTTCAAAATACAAAACTACATTTTTGATCCTTTATCATCAAAAAGGTTCTGGAATTTATCTTTGATAATATTTAACAAATTATCGTCTTTATCTTTTTTCGTCTTTTCAGAGCTAGTTTCTTCTGCTTCTGCTTCCGCTTCGTCAATTACTTTTTCCTTGGTTTTTTCCTGCTTTGGTTTTGCATCTTCTTTTTCAAGAAGGTAACCATTTAGCAATAAACCAATACTTGTTGAGTACATTGGAAGATTTATTTCCGGGTTTTCGATTAACAAGCAACGGTTTGGATAGCCTACATTTACATCAAGGCTGGTTTTGTAACTAACCAGCTGTCTGATATGTTTTAAAAGTGCCCCACCTCCTGTAATTGTAATTCCAGCGCCCAGCTTTTTTGCAAAACCACTATTATCAATTTCGTACGAGATGTGATCAACAATTTCCTCCATTCTTGCCTGGATAATTTTCGATAAAAATCGAATTGAAATCATTTTGGGTTCGCGACCAGATATACCTGGTACTGAAACTACCTGGTCTTCCGGTGCAGCATCGCCCAAAGCAGTCCCAAATTGCACTTTTATTTTCTCAGCTTGTCGGTGTAAAATTGAGCAGCCCTCTTTGATATCTCTGGTAATTACATCTCCACCAAAAGGAATTACGGCAGTATGACGTAAAATCCCATCGTAATAAATTGCAATATCAGTAGTTCCACCTCCAATATCAACCATGGTGACACCAATTTCTTTTTCATCATTAGTAAGTACTGAAGAAGCTGATGCCAATGGCTCCAAAATCATCTTCTTTACTTTTAAACCAGCTCTTTCAATGCATTTAAAAATGTGCTTGGCCGAAGAAATTTCGCCAACTACTATATGAAAGTTTGCTTCAAGCCTTTTTCCGAACATACCAACGGGCTGTTTTACACCTCCCTCATTATCAACAGTATAGCTTTGTGGGATGACGTGGATAATTTCTTCTCCGGCATCCAATGCAATGTTGTGCATATCGTTAACCAACTCATCAATATCGGCTTGTGTAATTTCACTATCAGCAGATTGGATGTATTTGGAATGCCTGTTTTTCATGCTTTTGATATGCTGGCCTGCAATGCCTACATACACTTCGTCAAAAGTGAGCTTTGATTCCAGTTGTGCCTGGTAAACCGCTTCTTGTATGGCTGCAGCTGTTTCTTCAATGTTTAGAACAACACCACGTTTCACACCTTTTGAGACACTTTTACCCATTCCCATCACCCTTACTTTTCCATCATCAGAAGCTGCTCCGATAATGGCAACAATTTTTGTTGTGCCTATGTCAACAGCAGCTATATACTTTTCATTTGTAACCATTTCTTTCGATTCACTGGTGTTTGTCTCTTCTTCTTCTAATTCAAAAACTTCGTCTTTGTTCATCGCTCAACCTTTTAATAGTTTTATTCAACCTTGCGGCAAACAACCTGGTTTTTATATTTTAAATCTATTTCGTTGTATCTATTCCAGCCCTTTGCCGGAAATCCTTTTTTATAAGTTGCTTCAAGATTCCTGAATTTCTCTTCGTATCTGTCAATCCCTCCAAATTGGATGATATGGTTCCCAACCAAAGGAACCAATTCAAATTCATTATTTTTGGTTAGATAGATTTGTTGAGTTTGTGCTTCCCAAAATCTATCATTATTTATGAAAGTAACCAAAGTATACAAATCTCTTAATACTAAAATATTTTTATTGGTATCCAAATCTTTGTTGTGGATGTTTGTAATTGTATCAAAATCAGGACTGTATTCAATATTTCCACTGGCTATAATCATTCTTGCCTGAACTTTTCTTGATACTGGCATTAACACCCCTTCTTTACCTATATAAAAACTTATATTCTCTTTGTTTATTACACGAACAACCGGGTTTCTTTGAATAGCTTTAATAACAAGCTCTCCATTAATTTTTTTAAAAACTTCGGCATGTTTGATGTATGGGTCATCATTGAGCTTTTTCTCAATTTTTGCAATGTTATACTTTTTTATTGGCTGACCTACAATTGTTCCATTTTCTTCCTCAATTAAATCAATTACATGGTTTTTGTCGATGTATTGTTTATCTAAGGTGTCTGAAAACGAAACTTCAATACCTGTACAAATTACGTCGCTCTGTTTTTTTGATACAAATCTTAATACTCCAATTACCAGTGCAATTGCAAGTAACCACAACCCTATTTGTACAAATTTTTTCATTAAGAATAAAATAATTCTTTAATTTCTTTCACTTTTTTATCAATATTTCCTGCACCCATGGTTAAAAGCACTTCAAATTTTTTGTTTGATATACTTTCAACCAGGTTTTCTAAGGTGCATTTAGCTTTATTTTTAATCCCAACTTTATTAAAAATTAAATCAGCGTTTACACCTTCAATGGGCTCTTCCCTTGCAGGATAGATATCCAATAAAATTAACTCATCCAATTTTTCAAGTGATTGAGCAAACTCAGTTGCAAAATCTCTGGTTCTTGAAAACAGATGAGGTTGAAAAATTCCTGTTATTTTTTTTGTTGGAAACAATTCTTTTATTGAACCAATAAAAGCCTTCAATTCTTCAGGATGATGTGCATAATCATCAACATAAACCATTGTTTGGTTATTGATTTGAAAATCGAACCTTCGGTTTACCCCCTTAAAAGATTTTAAATTGAACCTGATTGTTTCATCATCAAGGCCTGCAACATGTGCCAGTGAAACCGCTGCAACTGCATTTTCAGCATTTATTTTGCCCGGGACACCACATTCCAGGTTATTAATTACTCCTGTAGGAGTAGTTAAGTTAAAGGAATATTGTCCCTGGCTATTCATTTTTAGCTGTTTTGCGCAAAAATCAGCTTCCTCATCCAAGGCATATGTATAGCTATTTTCAGGAAAATTTTCTGGCTGCAAAGTTAGGCCTTTTTTATAAATTATTGTGCCTTTTGGTGCTATCTTCTTGACAAATTGATTAAAAGATTTGACAATATTTTCTTTGTTCTCATAAATATCCAGGTGATCGGCATCTATGGCGGTAATTAATGCAATAGATGGGCTCAGGTGAAGAAACGAACGATCAAACTCATCGGCTTCTACTGTTGCAATTGTTTCATTATTAGAATGTTCTGGCAGAACCAGGTTGGAATTGTAGTTTTTTGAAATTCCACCTAAAAAAGCCAGACAATCAAAATTTGAGTTGTTAAATAGCCACGAAACGGAGGTTGAAATAGATGTTTTGCCATGTGTGCCCGCAACTGCAATTGTTTTGTATTTATTTGTAATCAGCCCCAGGATTTCTGCTCGTTTATAAAGTTTAAATTTATTTTTTACCAAAAAATCGAGTCCTTGGTGGTTTTTAGGAATGGCCGGTGTATAAATAATTAAGGAGTTTTCCTTTTCAAATTTAAAATCATCCGGTAATTCGCTTAAACTTTCATTAAAATGAACAAAAATACCCTCCGCCTCTAAATCGGAAGTAATTTGAGTGGGGGTTTTGTCGTATCCTGCAACTGTTTTACCAATGTGCTTAAAATAACGAGCAAGGGCACTCATACCGATGCCCCCGATTCCAATAAAATAGACCTTATGTATATTAGAAAAATTCACTCCTTATTTTTTAGTTTTGCAGCAGCAGGCTCAACCTGTTGTTGAGCTCTTCTACCCTAAGTTTATCTTTTCGTTTTTTTAGTTGCTCACCCTGTACAGTCAGCAGTAATTCAAAAGCTTCAGATAGTTTGAACATTTGTTCTTGTAATGCTGATACATGCGTTTGATTTTCCTTTATCAGTTTTAGTTTGTAAAGGTTAGCAAGCACTGCTGCATTGCTATAGGGTTCTTCAACCATCAATTTTAACTTTTCGGCATTAAAAGCACTCGTTGGAATTCTTTTAATTCCTTTATCTGTTTCTTCCTGATATTTTGCCAGTTTTAAAAACCATTTTTGACTTTCTTCTTTCCAGATTTCTTCAAAAATGCTGGTTAATTCAAAAATAATTTCTTCTGTTTTGAATTTTGAGCTATTGATGTGCTTTTTGATTTGCTCATTTTTAGCTATTAGGTTTTCATTAAGAGCTAATGAGTCGATGGAACTACAAGCAGTTTTGATTTTTTCCTGTAGACCAGAAGCATTAAGTGAAATGTTTGAATCAAATTGTAAATTGTAAGCAGCAAAAACTCTTTCAAGGTTTCGATAGGCATTTATTGTCGATATATTTTTTAATTCACCCTCATAATGCGATTCAATTTTCATTACATAGGTTTCAGGTGAAATATCGTTTACAATTTGAATGAATTCTTTTTGATACTCTTGTTCTTTGATTGTCGTGTTTAGCTCTTGGTAAGTTTGGCTCACTAAGTGGCTAATTGAAATACCATGTTTTGCTATTTCTGCATCCGGGCTTGATTTTCTACCTGAACATGAAGTTATCACCAATGTTATTGCTAAAGTGGCAATAATCAGTAGTTTAGTTTTTGAGGTGTTGGTAGTAGTTTGCATATGCTCGAAAATTAATTTATTGTAAAATTATGTATTATAAATCAAAATGACAAGTATTGTTTTAATTTTTATATTTATTATTTACTTTATCAGTTTAAGTATTTCATTAGCAATTAGTTGGTCTGAGTTTTCAATAGCTAATTCTGCAATGTTGCTGCTCAGTTTCTCCATTTTTTCCTGGTTTTTAGCCAAATTTAAGACTTCATCAATCAGTTTTTCAACTGCTTCACTATCCCTAACTAAAATAGCTGCTTCTTTTTCAACCAAAGCCAGGGCATTTTTAGTTTGATGATCTTCAGCAACATTTGGCGAAGGTACCAAAATTGATGGTTTTTTAACCAGGCACAATTCAGAAATTGTTCCTGCGCCAGCTCTTGAAATAACAACATCAGCTGCAGCAAAAGCCATGTCCATTTTATTGATAAAAGCATGGACTTTTATGTTGTTCTCTTCATAATTTTTTATGGCATCAAGTGATTGTTGGTGATAATATTTTCCAGTTTGCCAGATTAGTTGAATATCCGAGGATTTAATTTCTTTAAGTTTGTTAATCACAGCATGGTTAATTGTTCTGGCTCCTCCGCTTCCGCCAAGAATTAGTACTGTTTTTTTATTTTTATCAAGTTTAAAGAAATCAAGTGCTTCGCCTTTTGATATATTGTTGTTGTACAGGTTTTTACGGATTGGATTACCGGTTTTTACAATTTTTTCCTTAGCAAAAAACTTTTCCATTCCATCATAAGCAACGCAGATTTTTTTTGCTCTTTTTGCCAGTAATTTATTGGTTACACCAGCGTATGAATTTTGTTCCTGCAACAAGGTTGGAACACCTTTTTTACTTGCCATATGAACTACTGCTCCGCTTGCATAGCCACCAACACCAACTGCTGCATGGGGTTTAAAGTCTTTGATTATTTTTTTTGAAATCCGAAGGCTCTTTAGCAATCCAAAAACTACTTTTACATTTTCAAAACTTATCTTTCGCAAAAAGCCTCTTATTGGTAAACCTTTTATTTCATAGCCCGCATCGGGTACTTTTTGCATTTCAATTTTCCCCTCAGCACCAACAAATAAGATTTCGATTGAAGGCTCCTGGGCTTTCAATGCATTGGCAATGGCAATTGCAGGGAAAATATGTCCCCCGGTGCCTCCACCACTTATAATTATTCGTTTGCCAGGTTTATTCGTCATACGCTTCGTCTGTTTCTAAATTATCTTGAACTTCTTCTTTTTCAAGGCTTCTACTAATACTTAAAATGATGCCCAACGCAGCAAAAGTTGATATCATTGATGTTCCGCCCATACTAACCAATGGCAAAGGCTGCCCTGTTACAGGAACAATATTTACAGCTACTGCCATGTTTGCCAATGCCTGGAATACCAGGCTTACACTGAGTCCTATAGCCAGAAATGCCGGAAAAGTGCGCGAACTTGACTTTACAATCATTCCTGTTCGGTACAAAATTAACAGATAGGATGCCAATACCAAAAATCCAATAATCGAACCCCATTCTTCTAAAATAATGGAATAGATAAAATCCGATGAAGCATTTGGTAATGAGTATCTTACGGAGCTATTTCCAGGTCCTTTTCCTACCAGTCCGGATGTTGCAATGGCCGTTTTTGCTAGGTTTGCCTGAAAATCATCTTCGGTTGAATCATTGACAAAACTCTCCACCCGGCTTTTCCATGTACCAAATCGGGCTACATTTGGTGCTGCAAATGAAAGTAATATTATAAAAATCAGGATGCCGGAAAGAATACCGATCGCCTTTAGTAGCAGTTTCCCTGGTATTCGGCCTATAAACATCAAAATTAATGAGGTGCTGAAAAGCAAAAATGCTGTTGAAAAGTTGGATGGCAAGATTAAGCCACAAATAATCCCAACAGGTATCATAATTTTTTTAAAGGCCTGTGTTAAACTTTCTTCATTTTCCTGGCTCAATGATAATATCCTGGCTATGTATACAATCAATGCAAATTTTGCAATGTCCGAAGGCTGAAATTTTATCCCAACATCTATCCAGCGTGTGGCATCGTTTTCGGATACTCCCAAAAACAAGGTGAAAAAAAGCAATAGACCAGCAACAATAATTATTAATTGCGAAAGACTGAAAAAGAGGGTGTAAGGTACTCTATGCAGCAGGTATAAAATAGCAAAGCCAACCAAAAGGAAACGTAAGTGCCTGAAAAGGTAGTGGCTAGTATCTCCACTCATATAACGATAGGCTAAATCGCCAATAGAGCTGTATACCGAAACTACTGAAATAACTGAAAGAAAGGCAATTACTATCCAGATTATCCGGTCTCCTTTAAAATATGTCGATAGTTTGTCTTTCATAGTGTTGAATTTGTCAAATTAAAAGATGTTGTTTTACAACTTTTACAATTTTCTCACTTCTTTTTTAAATTGACGCCCTCTGTCTTCATAGTTTTCAAATAAATCGAAACTGGCACAAGCTGGTGATAAAAGTACAATTTCATCATCCTTTGCAAGGTAATATGCTGCTTTTACTGCGTCTTCCATTGATGATGCATCAACCACTTCTACAATATCATCAAAGGCTGCGTGAATTTTACTGTTATCTTTTCCAAGGGCAACAACAGCTTTTACTTTCTCGTAAACCAGGTCGTTTAGCATCGAATAATCATTTCCTTTGTCTATTCCTCCAACAATCCAAACTATTTTTTTATTCATACTTTCCAAAGCGTACCAGCTGGAATTTATGTTTGTTGACTTGGAATCGTTAATAAACAGGATGCCATGTACTTTGATAAATTTTTCCAAACGGTGTTCAACACCCTTAAAATCAGAAAGACTTTCGCGGATGACCGGGTTCTTGATGTCCAGAATCTTAGCAGAAATACCTGCTGCTAACGAATTGTAAATGTTATGTTTACCTTGCAATGCCAGTTCGTAAATATTCATTTCAAATGGGTTATTATGGTTTATGATTAAATTGGTTCCTTTGATGTGTCCTCCGGAATCAAGTTTTGTATTAATCGAAAAGGGTAATTTCTCAGATTCAATTTTTAGTTTTTTCAATTTGTCAACAATTACCTTATCATCAGCATTGTATAAAAAATAGCAGGTTTTATCCTGGTTTTTTGTTATCCTGAATTTTGAATCTGCATACAGCGAAAAATTATAGTTGTACCAATCGAGGTGATCGGGTGTAATATTTAAAAGGATGGCTATATCTGCCTTAAAATCAGATATATAGTCTAGTTGAAAACTGCTTAATTCAATGACAAAAAAGTCATATTCCTGTTCCGCCACCTGCATGGCAAAACTGTAGCCTACATTGCCAGCCAGGCCAACATGCAGGCCTGCTTTTTTTAGGATATGATAAATCAACATGGTAGTGGTTGTTTTACCGTTACTACCAGTAATACAAATCTTTTTTGCCTGGGTGTATCTTGATGCAAATTCAATTTCTGAAATGATGGGTTTACCAATGTTTTTCAGGTACTGAATTATTTCAGAGTTATCAGGTATTCCAGGGCTTTTTATTACTTCTTCAGCTTCAATTATTGTTGCATGCGAATGTTTTTTTTCTTCCCATTCAATCTGGTTTTCTTCTAAAATAGCCTTGTATTTTTCGGGAATAATACCAAAATCAGATACAAACACGGTATAGCCTCTCTTTTTAGCTAAAACTGCTGCACCAGTCCCGCTTTCGCCTCCACCTAATATGCTGATTCTTTTATTCACCGGGTTTTATTAATTCTTGTTAATTATCTGATTTTTAATGTTATAATTGTTAAAATCGCCAAAAGTATACCCACAATCCAAAACCTGGTAACAATTTTAGGTTCGGGATAACCTAATTTCTGATAATGGTGATGCAATGGTGCCATTTTAAATATCCGTCTTCCTTCACCATATTTCTTTTTGGTATATTTAAACCATCCCACCTGAAGCATTACAGATATGTTTTCGATTAAGAAAATACCACACAGCAATGGAATTAATAGCTCCTTTCTTACCAAAATTGCAAATACAGCAATAATTCCTCCCAGGGTTAAACTACCTGTATCACCCATGAAAATCTGGGCAGGAAATGAGTTGTACCATAAAAAGCCGATGGTGGCACCAATAATTGCACTGGCAAATATTACCAATTCACTTATTTCTGGTATGTACATGATATTCAGGTAGCTGGAGTAAATTATATTGCCCGATAAATAGGCAAATACCCCCAGCGTTACCACACTTATTGATGAAACACCAGTTGCTAAACCATCTAAACCATCAGTAAGATTGGCCCCATTTGAAACAGCTGTAATAATGATAATGGCAATTAATATGAAAATTATCCAGGCTGCATGCCGTCTGTATTTACCAAAGAAACGCACCAGCATTTCGTAATCAAACTCATGACTTTTTACAAATGGAATGGTTGTTTTGGTTGATTTTACATTAAGATGATTTTCCTCTGGAGCAGGAGTTTCTCTCAGCGCATTTATCATTGATGAGCTTCTGCTTTGTAAACTGTCTGGAATACGCGGGTTTTCGCGAATGACAATATCATCACTCATGTACATGGTAATACCTACAATTAAACCCAACCCTACTTGACCAATGATTTTAAATTTACCAGAAAGCCCTGCTTTATTTTTTTTAAAAACTTTGATGTAATCATCTATAAAACCTATGAGTCCTAGCCATAAGGTGGTGATTATCATTAAGATAATGTAAATGTTGTCGAGCCGGGCAAACAGAAAAGTAGGGATAAGAATTGAGGCAATAATAATGATGCCACCCATTGTAGGAGTACCTATTTTTTGGTATTGTCCTTCAAGGCCCAAATCGCGGACAATCTCGCCAATTTGTTTTTTTTGCAGGAAACGTATGATTTTTTTTCCATACATAAATGATAAAATTAGCGATGTGATAATAGCCAGTCCCGACCTGAATGAGATGTACTGAAACATCCCTGAACCAGGAAAGTCTATTTCGTTAAGGTATCTGAATAAATAATAAAACATTTGCCTTGCTTTCTGTTTTTTAATCTGTAATTATTGTCATCTGCTCTTTAAACACTTGTTTATCATCAAAATCATGTCTTACCCCGTTTATTTCCTGGTAAGTTTCATGCCCTTTGCCTGCGATTAAAATAATATCTCCTTTTTTGGCAAACAGGCAGGCAGTTTTAATAGCTTCCCTTCGGTCTGTAATGCGTAAAATCTTTTTTTTATCAGCAGTATCAACCCCTCTTTCCATATCATCTAGAATACTTGTAGGAGGTTCGGTCCGAGGGTTGTCTGATGTTAAGATGACTTTATCGCTATTAACTACTGCCAGCCTTGCCATAACAGGTCGTTTGGTCTTGTCCCTATCACCTCCTGCACCGACTACGGTGATTAGGCTTTGACCCTTCGACCTCAAATCATTTATCGTTTTTAAAATGTTTTCAAGTGCATCCGGAGTATGTGCATAATCCACAATACCGGTAATATCATTTATTTTAATGGTTTCAAATCGTCCACTAACGGGTTTTAGAGTGCTTAGAATTGTAAGAACTTCTTCTTTTTCTATTCCTTCAAGAATAGCGGTTGCATAAACAGCTGTGAGGTTTGATACATTAAATCTCCCTGAAAATTGTATCCATACCTCTGAGTTATTTATTTTTATTAAAGTCCCGTCTATGTGATTTTCAATGGTTTTGCTTTTGAAGTCTGCCTGGTTTTTACAGGAATAGGTGAATGTTTTAGCCTTAGCGTTTTGGAGCATTACCCTTCCGTTTTTATCATCAATATTTGCTAATGCAAAAGCGGTTAGTGGCAAAGTATCAAAAAAAGCCTTTTTAACATTTAGATAGTTTTTAAAGGTTTTATGATAATCCAGATGATCATGTGTAAGGTTGGTGAAAATTCCTCCTTTAAATTCAATTCCGGCAATTCGTCTTTGGTCAATGGCATGCGAACTTACTTCCATAAAACAGTAATGACAATTATCATCCACCATTTTGGAGAATAACTGATTTAAAATCAGTGTGTTGGGTGTTGTGTGTGTGGCTTTTAAAATTTCATCGCCAACATAGTATGCCACCGTAGAAATTAGTCCTGATTTATAACCTGCCTTATTAAATAATTGGTAAAGTAAACTTGCAATAGTCGTTTTTCCATTGGTGCCGGTAACTCCGATAACCTTCAATTTTTTTGCTGGATGATCATAAAATGCAGATGAGATTTTAGCCAGGTTTTCTGAAGTTTCTTCCAATTGAACATAAGCAACATCTTCGGCAATGTTATTTGGCAGGTTCTGGCAAATAACAGAAGTTGCACCATTTTTAATGGCCTTATCAATAAATTGATGACCATCAGCAACCGTACCTTTAACCGCAATAAAAGCAAAACCTTTTTTTACCTCCCTCGAATCTATCTCAATTCCTGCAACATTGGTTTCAATGTTACCAGTAATTGATAAAATTTTACAGTTGGCTAATATGTTACTTAATAACTTCATTTATCCTATCCCAGGGTTAATGTAATGGTTTGATTTCTTCTGGCTTGTCGGCCTGATTCAATTGACTGTTCTTTTACTGTGCCCCTGCCATGAACTTTTACTTTTAATCCAACACTTTCGAGCAAATAGACCGCATCTTTTAGTCCCATACCTACTACTTTTGGCACCTGGTTTCTGCGTACTATCCTGTTTTGGTATTCAATCATTTTTTCTTGTTCGCGCGTAACAATCCATGCAGAACGAATCCTGTCTCTTCCTTTTACCGGTATTCTTAGCAAGTTGTAAATGAGATCTAAATCTTTTATGTTTCCATTTTTTGAAAAGGGTACATCTTTTAGTACTAATCCATTTTCTGTAGTCTGTGTCAGTTCTTTTCTCATGTTAGCACTTGAGGCATATACTTTATCTGCTATTTTTCTAAAAACAGGTGCAGCAACAGTACTTCCATAAAAATTGTGTTTATCTTTAGTTTTTACTACCACAATGCACGAGTACTGTGGATTATTTGCAGGAAAATAACCAGCAAAAGATCCAAAGTGGGCTTTTACATTTCCTTCATTGTCGTCATAACCTGCTGAACCACTCGCTATCTGAGCTGTACCCGTTTTTCCGGCAATTTTATAAGGAGCGCCATTAATGTTTCTTGCTGTACCATTTTCAACGACTCCTTCCAGCATCATTTTTGCTTTTTTGATGGTTGGTTTTGAACAAATCGATGGGTTGATTATTTGGGTGTTGTATTCTTTGGTAATGGCACCATGTTCTCTTATTGCTTTTATTAAGCGTGGTTTAACCATTACCCCATCGTTTGCAACGGCATTGTAGAAGTTTAAAATTTGTAAGGGTGTTAATAACAACTCATAACCAATTGACATTTGCGGCAAAGAAATACCTGACCAGTAAGGATCGCCCGGATACTTAATGGATGGCGATGGTTCACCTTTTATTTCGATATCGACTTTTTTGTCCAAATCCATGGAATACAGTCGGTTAATGAACTTTTTAGGATTGTTTTTGTAGTGCTCGTAAATAAGCATAGAAGTACCAACATTCGAAGATTTTTCTAATACTTGTTTTACTGATAATTTTCCATACCCATGTCCTGAAGACTCCCTGATTGAGAATCCATGTATTTTCACATAACCATTTCCTGTCTGAATGCTGTCATTTAGATCAATGAATCCATCTTCCATCGCTACCATTAGCGAAGCTAGTTTAAATGTTGAGCCTGGTTCAATGGCGCTACCAATTGCATGGTTGTATCCTTCAATATAGTCACCAGCCGAGTTGCGCATAAGGTTAACAATAGCCTTTATTTCGCCTGTTTTCACCTCCATTAAGATAACAATGCCTGTATCCGCATTTAAAGATTTCATTTGTTCAAGTAATGCATGGTGGGAAAAATCCTGGAAATTGATATCGATGGTTGTGATAATGTCTTTACCACTTAAAGCATGAAAAGTTTCGTCCTGTTCAATGGGTATCCAGTTTTGCGATATTTTTTTTAATAGTTTCACCCTTTCTTTACCTTGAAGATCGGCATTAAAATAGCCTTCTATCCCAATGTATTTGTCATGTCGGAGCGAGCCTATGCTTCTGGCAGCCAGGTCGTTATACGGCAATACCCTTTTGCTCTTTTTTAAAGCAATAAAGCCCCCCTGGAATTGTCCTTTTTCAAAGATAGGGAAAGTGCATAAACGTTTGTATTCAATATGGTTAACCTCTTTTTTAATCAAGTAAAACCTATCCTTTCGCAGCCTTGCAGCCATTAAATCGCTGTAGTGGGCTTCCCTTGTTTTTTCAGTGAATATTTTTGCCAATGAATCGGCCAGGGCAGGGGCGTATCTGTTAAATGTATCGGCACTCATTGCCTGGCTTGCTAAATCCATTCTTATTTCATAAAATGGTTGCGAAGTGGCTAATATTTTTCCATCCCAGGCACAAATATCTCCACGCTCGGGGTTGGTTTTTTCTGTTCTGTATTGAACTTTATTATCCTCGCCTTCGTATTTATCGTTTTGAACAAATTGTAAAATAAAAATTCGAACTATTATTGCACAAGCAATTACAGCTGCAATTATATAAATGGCGCTTAAACGGAAAACGATGTCTTTTTTAACGTCCATTAATTGGTTTTTTCTTTTACAACAATTTTTTGAGGTGGCACCTTTAGTTCTTGTAGTCCCACTTCTTTTTCATTGACCAATTTAATCACTTCAGACTCCCTGCTAATCGACATTAACTCAGATGCATAAGATACTGATTGGTCGCGCAATTCTTTTACTTCTTTTTGAAGTTTAATGATATCTACCAAAATACCTTCAGTTTGGTATTTGTTGCTTATGTAGATAACCGATAATGCTACAACAAACAAAATATACCATAAATGCTTTTTTATGGAGGTTTGGGTCAGTATGCTCCCACTTAAAAAATCTTTAAATGAAATACCTGACTTATTTTTGTCTTTATGTTTATTGTTTTCTTCCAATTTTATATTCTTTCCGCAATTCTTAGTTTGGCACTCCTTGATCTGGGATTTATAGTAATTTCCTCTTCTGTGGGAACTGTGATTTTTTTGTTAACCTGTTTAAATGGGGTTTCAAAATTTCCATAAATGTCCTTTTCAACTTTACCTTCAGTGTTGCCACTGCGGATGAAATTCTTTACCAATCTGTCTTCAAGTGAGTGATAACTGATTACTACCAGTCTTCCTCCTGTATTTAATAAATCTGCTGTTGATTCCAGGAATTCTTTTAGCGCACCCATTTCGTTGTTTACTTCAATTCTTAAAGCTTGAAAAACTTTTGCATAAAACTTTTGCTCTGCTCTTTTTGGGGCAAACCGTTCCAATGTTTCAACTAGTTGATTAATGTTTTTAAACGGTTTGTTGTTTCTTTCCACAACAATTGCTTTGGCAATTTTCCAGGCATTTTTTAAATCGCCGTATTCTCTTAAAATTGTAGCAAGCTCCTTTTCGTTGTATTCATTTAACAAGTCGGCGGCAGTTTTTCCACCAGCTTTGTTCATCCGCATGTCAATTTTTGCATCCGACTTAAACGAAAACCCTCTTGATGCTTCATCAACCTGGTGAAAAGAGATGCCTAAATCGGCCAAAATACCATCAACCTTGCTAAAACCATGATATTTTAAAAAATTCTTAATGTATCGGTAGTTGCTGTGAACCAATAAAAAGTTGTCCTGCTCAAGTTTGTTTTTGAAAGCGTCTGTATCCTGGTCAAACGCAATTAAAGTACCTTTACCCAGGTGCTTAATAATTTCCCTGGAATGTCCTCCACCTCCAAATGTTACATCAACATACACACCTTCAGGCTTTATGTTTAACCCTACAATGCATTCCTGCAATAGTGCTGGTATGTGATACGTAACCATTTTAATCTATTTTATCATTTCCTTAATTGTCATTATCCATGTTTCCCAGTAATTTTTCAGCCAACAGACCAAATTCTTCTTCTTCAATTCCATTTGAGTCGTATACTTCTTTTGACCAAATTTCAATTTTTTTGTCCTGCCCCGACATACAAATTTCTTTGTTGATACCGGCAAGCTCTAAAAGTCTTTTGGGTAGAAGTAACCTGTTACTTGCATCTAAAGTCACTTCTGCAGTGCCTCTGTAATATGCACGTAAAAGTTTGCTGTGCTCTTTATTATAAGGGTTAAGCTTTTCGCGTAGCAGAATATTCTGCTTTTCCCATTCATCAATGGTGTATAAAATCAGGCACTTCTCATAGATGTCTTTCTTGATCACAAAGGTATCTCTACAGTTTTCCGGCATCTGCTTTTTAAAGGCAGATGGCAGCAAAGCCCTTCCTTTGGGGTCAATTTTGCATGTATAATCACCTATGAAACTGTGCATTGCGCTTTTCTTAAACCTTTTTTCCTTTATCAGGCTTTCAATCTGTAAAATTATGGATAATTTTCCAAAATTTGACATTTTTTCCCACTTTTCCCCACTTTTCAATGTTTAATTTCGAAAAAGTTATTCACAATTTTTGTAATATTTTGATTTTGAGTGAGTTGTTGCGGTTGGTTTTGATTCTACCTATCTTAATTTCGAATAAATTGGTAAAAAAATTAACTTTGCAGGCTGATTGTATCAATAAAAGAAGAAATCTAAATGTTTTTTAATTTTTTTTCTTTTCAATTATTTGCTATAATTACGCAAAATAAGCTGGACAATGAGTGTGACAGAGAACAAAGAGCAGTTGTTTTTAGACTTAGATAAGGTTTTAAAAGATAAAAATCCAAGGTTATACAAGATGCTTCCTGGTTTTATTTTAAAGTATCTAAAAAGGATTATTCATCAGGAAGAACTTAATTACATTATGAGAACCTATAGGGATTTTGAAGGGTTGGATTTTGTAATTGAAGTATTAAAATATTTTGAAATTGAAACTACCTCGGTTGGTGAAGAAAATATTCCAAAAACAGGTCGTTTTGTTTTTGCTTCAAATCATCCAATTGGTGGTGTTGATGGAATGATATTTATGCAAGAGGTGGGCAAGTATTTTGGCCCAACCAAATCAATGATAAATGATTTGTTAATGAATATAACCAATATGCAGTCACTGTTTGTTGGTATAAATAAACATGGTGCAAATTCAAGAGAAGAATTGGAGCAAATTGATAAAGTTTTTGCTTCAGGTGATCAGATTTTGATTTTCCCTGCGGGGCTTGCATCCAGAAGGAGAAGAGGAGTGGTGAAGGATACGGAATGGAAGAAAACATTTATTGCCAGAGCAGTAAAACATAAGCGAGATATAATACCAGTGCACATTTCTGGTGAAGTTTCAAACTTTTTCTATAATTTTGCAAACTTAAGAAAGGCTTTGGGTATAAAGGCAAACCTTGAAATGCTTTATTTGTCTGATGAAACTTTCAAACAAAAAAAGAAGAGATTTACCGTTTCGTATGGTAAACCAATACCTTATCAAACATTTGATAAAAGACAAACTCAATATCAGTGGGCCCAATTGGTAAAAGAGCATGTTTATCGGATCAAAGACGATAAAAACGCCGAGTTTATAAATGAATAAATTAAATACTTGTGAGTGAAAATATGGCAAAGCCTCAAGAAAAAGATATTATAGCGCCCATTCCGAAGGAAGTTTTAGTGGAAGAACTTAGTAAAGACAGGTTTATTAGAACTACCAACTATGGTGATAATGAGATTTATGTGATTACTCATCACAATTCTCCAAATGTGATGAAAGAGATAGGCCGGTTAAGAGAACTTTCTTTTAGGTTAGCAGGAGGTGGAACTGGAAAAGAAGCAGATATTGATAATTACGATACTGCTGAAGATTCTTACTATCAGTTAATTGTGTGGGAGCCAAAAGAAAAGGAAATAATTGGAGGATATCGTTTTCTTAACTGCAGCACTGTTCCAACGGATGAAAAAGGAAATATTAAACTGGCAACAACTGGTTTGTTTAATTTCTCAGATAAATTTGTACAAGATTACCTCCCTTACAGCCTTGAATTAGGACGTTCATTTGTGAGGCCCGAATACCAGGCAAGAAACGCAGGCAGAAAAGCAGTGTTTGCTCTGGATAATTTGTGGGATGGTTTAGGTGCTTTGACTATTGAAACTCCTTCAGTAAAGTATTTTATTGGAAAAATCACCATGTATGTGCACTTTGATAGTATTGCCCGTGATTTAATTTTGTATTTTTTCTCAAAATATTTTAGTGATCCTGAAAAATTGATGACTGCTAAAGAGCAGCTTGATTTAACAACTGATTTAAAAGTACTTGAAAAAACCTTTTCTGGTAATGATTATAACGAAGATTATAAAATATTATCGCGAGAAGTAAGGGCCAGGAATGAGAATATTCCCCCTCTTTTTAATTCATATATGAACCTATCGCCAACCATGAAGTTTTTTGGAACCGCTATCAATCATAATTTTGGGGGTGTTGAGGAAACAGGCATCATGGTAACCATGGATGATATTTATGAATCGAAAAAGCACAGGCATTTATCGACTTATAAGGCCAAAGGTTTAAAGTTTTAAGGGTGTCGGAAGTCAAAAATCATTGGGCATTGAGCACTTCGACAGGCTCAGCTTCCAAATTGGGACAACCCCTTCAATTAATCGCCAAAAAATTTCATAATTTCTGACTCAATAACAAGTTGTTCTTTTTCTGTTTCTAATAACAGAACCAAACTTTTAAAATAGAAATCAGATTGGTCGTAATAATCTGTTGGGGAAATTCCCCCTGCATTCAGAGCCTTTGTAAGTAGCTCATTATCATTTATGTTTTGCAGGCTGCCTGATAACTCCTTGATTTGTTTTTGCTAATTTTTTTTGCATTGGTATGTATTGTCCTTATGTAAACTGAATGGGTGGTTATGATGGTGATGAGGTATAAAGGGGTCATTTCATAAAGTTGAGGACTTAGATTTTTAAGCATATATTTTAGCTACTCTAAAAAGAAAGAAAGCCATATCAGTAACTCCTCTTTGGGTAGCCCTAAAAGCTTTTAGTTTAGCGTTAAATGATTCAGCTGAG
>JBNKJW010000197.1:0-10769 GCA_050291445.1 Bacteroidales bacterium
TTTGTACTTTTATTCCGAAGCATGTTTTTTTGTCTTAATGTTGCACCACTAATATACTGAATATTAGTGGATTAACCAAAACAAACATGCTTCTTTTTAACTGATTTTCAATTCTTTATGAGACATGGGAAACATCAGTAATTAATTGGTGCAAATAAGTCAAAAGCTATGGAAAAAAAACCATTTATGCCCTTAGGCAAAGTATTAAATATCATTCAGCCTACTTCGTTGGAGGTAACCTACAATTACGATGACTTGGTATTTGTTGAGCACAATCCTTTTATCATTAGGTTCGATTTAAAGGACAGCAAACTCATCCACCTTCATTTTAATAAAGATTGTGAAGCCAAAGAAGCCGAAAAGCTTACTAGTATCATGAAAATAGCAGCTTTGAACGAAGAGATGAATTTACACCTTGACAAAAAATTTGTAATTGAGGCTAAAGAGGAAACCGAAGAGCTGGAAATCCGATTTAATTGATCTTTGTAAAGAACCATTTTAGCCTGGTTATCAGTTTTTGCCGATTTACCTTTACCATCAAGCAATATTTTATTGCAAAAAGGCTAAAGTTTAATACTTTTGAGTTCATAACTGTAATAAGTACACCAACATGGGTTCAAGTACTGCTTTTCAGCGTCTTTATGTGGTAGATGCCCTTAGAGGTTTTGCAATTGTTTCCATTATGCTTTTGCACAACATCGAGCATTTCGATGTTTATTATTTCTCAGAAAGCCTTCCTGAATGGATGAAATCACTTGACAGTGCTATTTGGGGTACCTTGTTTTTTCTGTTTGGCGGAAAATCATACGCCATTTTTGCCCTTCTCTTTGGCCTTACTTTTCATATTCAGTCCGAAAATCAAAAGAAACGGGGCAACAACTTTAGTATAAGGTTTGCCTGGCGGATGATATTGCTTTTTGCATTTGGAATTATAAACTCTGCCTTTTTTCAAGGTGATATTCTCAACATTTATGCAGTAATTGGCTTATTTTTAATTCCATTAGGCCGATTGAGCAACAAAGTGATATTTGCAACAGCTTGTTTTTTACTGTTGCTGCCGCTTGAATGGCTTGCTCTTTTTCAAGCCATACAAACTCCTGATATGGCAATTGCCGATCCGGTTTCATGGAGCTATTTTGGGAAAATGATTGAATACATTGGTGGCGATTCTTTTATCAATACCATAGTTGGCAATTTAACCAACGGAAAAACAGCTGTTTTGCTATGGAATTTTGAGAATGGAAGATATTTTCTCATCCTTTCATTATTCCTTTTTGGAATTTTAGCAGGTAGAAAAAAGTTGTTTGCCTGGAGCGACAAAACAAAGTTATTTTGGAAAAGAGCCTTGATTTTTGCAAGTATTAGTTTTGCAGTGTTTTACACCCCTCAACTTTTTCTTGATAAGATAACACAGAGTAAGGCCATCACCCGATCTGCAGAAATTTTACTTTCCACCTGGTCAAATACCTCGTTTATGGTAGTGCTTGTAGCCGGATTTAGTTTGCTTTTTCATAGTAAACTATTTAATAAAATGCTCAGCTATTTTTCTGCCTTCGGAAAAATGAGTTTGACTAACTATGTGTTCCAATCAATTATAGGTTCTTTTATTTACTATGGATTTGGCCTGGGATTGTACAAATACACAGGGGCAACTTATGGTGTGTTAATTGGAATTGTTTTAACCATTTTGCTAGGTGTTTTTTGTAAATGGTGGGCAAAAAACAACAAACGTGGACCATTAGAAACTATCTGGCATAAACTTACCTGGATGAGTGGTTCACCCCGACCAAAAGTTAAAGTTACCTAAAATGTAGTATCTTTGCACAAATGCTGAAAAAGAATTTTTTATATACACAAAGAATAACCAGATGGTTGCTTGCAGTTGGTTTACTGTATAGTAGCCTTACTTTTTTGGCATATGAAGAAAATTTGCCGCCCGACTCTGACGAAATAACTCAAACAGAGCAGCTTGATGCGGGTGCAAATTCAGAAAAAAATACGGCTTTGTATTGGTTGGCACTTGATTTTTCTGAAAATCAAACTGCATTAGCTGAAAATATTCTACAGCAACATAATGCGGTATTTATTAGCCTTCGAGACTACAAACAGCAACATTTTGTAGCAAAGAAACGCGCCTATTCTTTTAAAATAAATCAATTTTTCAGGATGATTACCTATCCAAACGATTCTGAAGCAACTGCCCCCTCCTATTTGATTGGATAAACGCTGTCCAATTTTTAAATACAACTTACAATTTTAATACAGCAATCGGGAACTGTCGATTGTAAAAAATCAGTACATTTTTATGAAAAAAATAAAAAAATGGCTGAGGCTATTGGCTTTGACTTTGCTATTAGTTTTAGCGCTGGTAGGGGTAGGAATTGCCGGAGTGCCGGTACCACCACAAAACAAAAAGGACGAAAAAATAATTGAAATAAATGTTGAATTGAATGATGAGGAGAGTGATGAAGCAAAATTATTAGATGAAATGCAAAAGAGCTAAAAAAGCATATTCGGAGAAAAGAAGGTTTATTCTAAGTAAATATGCGGAGAATAATTCGTGTATTTACATCAAAATAAAAATGAATAATGGAAAAATACATTTACGAATATAAGCGTTAGCCTAAATTCACTTGAGATGACAGAAAAATCAGACAGGCGTAGTACAAATTATAGATTAATAGAGGAGGACTTAGTTGTAGCCTATTACAAAGAAGCAAAGAATGAATTAAGATTCTAATTGTGAGTATATTACAAATAATTTATCGATTTAATAAAATAGAATTTGTTGAGCATTTTGGTTCTTTGGATTAGATAGTTTGATATATTTGTGTCGTGTTAATGCTATAAAATTAGGACTTTTGCCATCGCACACAAGATTCGTTATCTTTGTATTATGATAGAGTTAGATGAGAAATATAATTTACCATCAGAATATGCTGATTTTATTGGACTTTTATATGCCAAGTCAACATCAGGTAAGCATAAAAAGGACAATGGGCAGTTTTTTACACCCAAATTAATTTCTGACTTCATGGCAAGTCTAGCCAAACCTAATTCTAACAAGGTTTCAATTCTAGACCCAGGATGTGGAACTTCAATCCTATCTTGCTCTTTGATTGAAAAATTGGTGTCAGATTCTGAAATAAAAGAAATTGATTTAACTCTTTGCGAAACCGATAAAAATGTTGTAATCCAAACTAAATTGGTTGCAAATTATCTGAAAAAGTGGTTAAACAACAAAAACATTAAGTTCACTTTTAAAATTAATGAGATAGACTTCATAATTGATAATAGAGAAGTGTTTAGTACAAATTCACTCTTTGGAACGGGAAATATTAAAAAATATGATTATATAATTTCAAATCCGCCATATTTTAAAATCTCAAAAGCGGATAAAAGAGCTTTGATTGCAAAAGAATTAGTGTATGGACAACCTAATATTTATTCAATATTTATGGGTTTGTCAGCAAAGTTGTTAAAAAATAAGGGCGAATTAATATTTATTACTCCCAGAAGCTTTGCTGCTGGCAATTATTTTAAAGCTTTTAGGCAATCATTTTTTAATGAGGTTAGTATCTCAGATATTCATATTTTCGAATCACGAGCCAAAATGTTCAAGAATGATAATGTTTTACAAGAAAACATAATTCTAAGGGCAACGAAAACCAAGAATAGAACAATAAGAGTTACCGTTTCGGAGTGTGACAAGGGATTGCATAATCCAAAGAAATATTCTTATCCAACTGAAGAACTAATTGATTTAAAATCTATTGATAAAGTATTGTTTATTCCATCAAATCAGAATGAGTCTGACACAATCAAGATTTTCAGGAAATGGAATAACACACTAAATGATTTTAATATTCAAATTTCAACGGGGCCAGTAGTTGCTTTCCGATGTACAGACTATTTAAGAAATGAAGGGCAAATAAATGGAACCGTGGCTCCTTTGGTTTGGCTCCATAATGTTAAAGAAATGGAGTTTGCCTATCCATTACAAAAAGGAAATAAACCCAGCCTTATTGAAAACAATGAAAATTCACGAAAGGTTTTACTTAAAAATAAAAATTACATTTTTCTAAGACGTTTTAGTTCAAAGGACGATAAAAGCCGATTGGTTTGTTGCCCTTACTTCTCTAAAAGCATTAATACAGAAATGGTTGGAGTAGAAAACCACATTAATTATATCCATCGACCAAATGGCGATTTGAGCGAAGATGAAATTTGGGGGATTTCCGCACTCTATAACAGTAGTTTATTTGATACTTTTTTTAGAACCTTTAATGGAAATACGCAAGTTGGTGCATCGGAATTAAAGCAAATTAAGATGCCTCCACTTGATCAAATTAAAATTATTGGTAATAAAGTTATGCAAGCAGAAAATCTCAACAAAAATGAGATTGACAAAATAATTTTTGAAGTACTTTTAGAAAGAGTTTATGCCAAAAATACAAGAAGCTCAAGCAATTTTGAAAGAGTTAGGGTTGCCTGATGCTCAACAAAATGAAATAGCTGGATATACACTTTTAGCACTGTGTAACATCAAAGAAAAAGATAAATGGTCAAAAGCATTTAAGAAAAGCCATGGAGTAACGAAAGGGATAATGACATTTATTTCTGTGAATTATGAAAAAGAATATGCTCCGAATACCCGTGAGACTTTCCGAAGACAAGTACTTCATCAATTCGTACAGGCAGGTATTGCCGATTACAACCCTGATATTCCTGATTTGCCGGTAAACAGTCCGAGAGCGCATTATGCGATTTCTGAAATTGCTTTAGAAACTATCAAGGCGTACAGAACTAGAGGCTGGAAAAAGGCTAAAGAAAATTTCAAAACTCAAGTTGGAGAACTTAGGGAAAAATATAGCAAAGACCGGGAAATGTCAAGAGTTCCATTGAAACTAGCCAATGAGAAAGTGTTGTTGTTGTCTCCAGGAAAGCACAATGAAGTTCAAGCAGCAATAGTTGAAGAGTTTGCATCAAGGTTTGCACAAGGTTCAACATTGCTTTATGTTGGAGATACTGAAAACAAAAGTTTGTATGTAGAGAAAGAAAAGCTTGAAAGTATTGGTATCCAAATTACTGAGCATAGTAAATTGCCAGATGTAGTAATTTATGACGAAAAGAAAAATTGGTTGTATTTGATTGAAGCTGTTACTTCCCATGGTCCAATGTCACCAAAACGGATAGTTGAACTTGAAGAATTTCTGAAAGATTGTACTGCTGGTAAGATTTACATTTCGGCATTTCCTGACTTTTCAGAGTTTAAGAGACATACAAATGAAATTGCCTGGGATACAGAGGTTTGGGTAATGGAATTTCCGGAACATATGATTCATTTTAATGGTGATAGATTTTTAGGTCCGAGATAAAATGCTGTTCTTTTGCATAAATACATTTTGACAAGTTCCTCAAGAAGCTATATTGCTAAAGTCTTAAGAAAATACTAGATGACAGGGTATGGGAACGCAAACCTATAACCAAAATTATTATGAATGATTACATTAACAAAGTGTTGTTAAAAACCAATACACCCATCTCAAATACAACAAAATGACGCTACAAAACCTAGGTTACGACCCAACCCTTGAAAACTACCGAAAAGAAAACAACCTTGATTCTTTTGCTGTAGGAAGGGTGGTGTTGGAGCACAAAGAAAGATATGTGGTTAAAACAACAGACGCCGAATACGAAGCTGAAATAATTGGAAACCTTCGGTTTGCCGCCCAGAGCAGGGCTGATTTTCCGGCAGTAGGCGATTGGGTGGCCTTTTCGGAATACGATGAAAACAAAGTACTGATACATGCAGTTTTGCCAAGAAAAACAATTATTGAACGCCAATCGGTAGGCAAATTTGGCGAAAAACAAATAATTGCCACCAACATTGATTATGCTTTTGTTGTTCAGGCAGTTGACAGGGATTTTAACCTCAACCGTATTGAAAGGTACCTAACCCTGTGCTACAATTCGAAAGTGGAGCCTGTTATTGTATTAAGCAAAACCGACTTAATTGAAACAGAGGAGCTGAATGAATTGACTGAAAAAGTAGAAAACAGGATAAAAAATGTGCAATTAATCACCATTAGCAACCAAAGCCTTGATGGCTATGAAAAACTGAAAAGTATCATTGAGCCTAGGAAAACTTATTGTTTATTGGGTTCATCAGGGGTTGGAAAGTCTACCCTTACCAATAATCTTTCGGGTGGTGAACTGATGAAAACCGGTTCGGTGAGTTTGAGCACAGCAAAAGGCAAGCATGTGACCAGCCATAGAGAATTGGTGGTGCTAGAAAGTGGTGGAATTTTAATTGATAACCCAGGCATGCGCGAAGTGGGTATGACCGAATCAGCTGAAGGATTGGCTCAAACTTTTGACCTGATTCTGGAATTGGCCAGTGAGTGTAAATTCGCTGATTGTAAGCACATTAACGAAAAAGGTTGTGCTGTTTTAAAGGCTGTAGAAGAGGAGGTAGTTAACAAAGAAACCTATGAAAATTACCAAAAAATGGAGCGTGAGAAAATTCATTTTGAGTCGACTATTGCCGAAAAACGAAAAAAAGACAAGCAGTTTGGGAAGATGGTAAAAGAGGTAATGAAAAACAAAAAAATGAGGAAATAGCAAAATAACAACTATTTCCTTACATACACCCCAACCAATTTTATTTTATTCGAAGCCAGGTTAAATTCAAATTCGTACAACCTTGAATAATGATCCGTCCAGATTTTCCAGTTTGAGTTATCCATTTCAATTGATTTGATTTTTGGAGAAGCAAGCGCATCTTTCATGCTCAGTCTTCCCATTTCTGAAACAGACAGGGTTTGCGACAGGTAAACGTTTTTAACCGTATTAGCACCATTCAAAGGATTTAACGATAAAAATTTACCAAAACTTTCACCATAAATGCTCATCATGTGGTCGTAGGTTTCCAGAAACTCTTTGAGTACTTTTCCAGACTCACCAAAGAAAACAGTATCTTTTGTAAATGATTGAAAATCAATAAAATTATCTTTGTATTTCGAGAGGTTGTATGTCTGGTAGGCGAGGATTTCCTTTTCATTTTCTTTAATAAAATTCTCTAGTTTTTTAACCAGTGGGTGCGATTGATTGTTCTTTTCAAATATTTCATTTAGTTCTTCGGTATCTTCTAAATCGGCATATAATGAATACCTGAATTCATTCAGCTTATTCTCGAATTTTTGGCGCTTTTTTTCACTTTGTGAGTAGCTTTCAAAATTTACGGCTAAAACCAAAAGCACTATTCCAATTTTTATAAGGTCTTGTAATTTCATAATATTGCTATAAGAAAGCTAAAATATATAATTAACTTGTCAACTAAAAATCCTCTAAAATTCAATATATACCTAATCGTGTATTGAGTTAACAAAATAATTGTTAATTTAATAGCAAAAAATAAAAGTTAAGTTATGCATCCAATTATTTTAAAATTGCTGGGGACTTTTTTGGTCGGGATACCTGCTGCAGTATTTATCATTAGGTTTTTCTTTAAAAACAGTATCATTGCTAAAATAGCAACGGTATGGGCCATCAATATAATTTTCATAGTTGTTAATACCCGGATAACCGATTACTTTCCAGAGCATTACCCTTATGCAGTGGCATTAATTGTGGCAATTGTATTTACAAGCGGTTCGGTTGGTTTTATTAGTAGATGGGTGAAAAGGCCTTTTAATCAAACTCTTAAAAACATTGAAGGATTAGCAAAAGGAGACCTTTTAATTGAAATTAATCAATCGCGTTTGCATAAAAAGGATGAAATGGGGCGTTTACATACAGCTGTTGTGGCACTTTCATCAAAGCTAAAAGAAGTATCCAACGGCATAAACATGGTGGCAGAAAACATTAACGACATTGGCAAAAATTTGAGCGGTAAAGCCCAGGTACTTTCAACAAGTGCTACTGACCAGGCCACTTCATTGGAAGAAATATCAGCTTCGATGGAAGAAATGGTAGCTAATATTCTAATGAATTCAGAAAATTCAGGGAAAACGGAAACCATTGCCAGCAATGCTAACGAGGCGGTTATTAAAGGCAATAAATCAGCTGTAACAGCACTCGAATCCATGAAGGATATTTCTGAAAACATTCAGGTGATTAACGATATTGCGTTCCAGACCAATATTTTAGCATTAAATGCGGCAGTTGAGGCAGCCCGGGCAGGTGAACATGGAAAAGGATTTGCAGTGGTCGCAACCGAAGTACGTAAACTTGCAGAGCAAAGCAAAAAAGCAGCCGATCAAATAGTAGAACAATCTGTGCAAGGTAGTAAAATATCACAGGAGGCCATTGATCAATTAAATTCAACACTTCCACTAATGCAGCAAACAAGTAGCCTTGTTGAGGAAATAAATATTGCCAGTAAGGAACAAAGCAATGGAGCAATGCAAATAAATTCATCCATTCAAAGCATAAACAACACTACTCAAACCCATGCTTTAACTGCTGAGCAAATCACAAGCAGTTCGGATCAGTTATTAAAACAAGCCGATGAATTGTTACAGAGTATTAGTTTTTTTAAACTGAAATCCTCATAGAGAAGTTACTTAGAAGCTTGATTAAACAACATGACAAAAGTAAAGCGAATAATCGACTCAGAATCGCTATATGTCTTATTTTTAGGTACTTAACATGTATGCATGTATGAAAAAGACTAAAGCACAAAACTAACCTGAAGTCTGGATGTTTTATTATCTTGATGATAAGTTAGTTAATTGTTTGTTTATTTTAACTCATCCCGAACTTCCATTAAAGCAAAACCAAGCAGGTTAAGTCCGTTCCATTTTGCAGGGTTCGAGGCATCTGCATGATCTTTAGCCAGACCAATTCCCCAAATTGTATCAACAGGGCTGGCTTCAACTATTATTTTGTTACCAGTCGACAACAAAAATTCTTTTAAATCGGAGTTTTGACTGAATTTAAGTAGATTTCCTTGTTTTACAATCTCAAATCTTTTTTTGAGCCACTTTTGTTCATCAAAATTGCTGATTTTTCTGCCCAAACCTTTTACTTTTTGGGGAAAGTTTGCTTTTAGTATTTGCTTAAATATTTCTATGTCGTTAAATAGCAAAGCTTTGCCAGCCATCATGTACTGTTCAGCCGAAGAATAGGTGTGTTTTTCATCTTTAAAATCTGAAATCCACCATTGGCTAAAACAACTTGGCCCGATTTTGCCACTTTTTTGTGGTCGATGCCCCCAAAAGAAAAGAAAATCAAGTTCATTCCCCAGATTTATTTGTTCAATAAGTTGCTGTATTGCGTATTTCATGTGGTTCTGACAAATAATTTTTGATAGCTTCTAATTTACAAACATAATAAAATAAAAATTGCAGTTTGCCCCCTATTATGCAATTGCATAATTAGATTAAGAGCAACTAACTGATTTCTTAAAAAATAGTAAGAAACTTGACAAATTCATTTGGCAAGGATTACTAACCAGCTCTAAGTCAGGAGTTAACAGAACTCATCATTAGTTTACTTCGTTCCTAATGCTTAATCCCAGTTTAATATTTTGCACCCAGATTATTCATTTACAATACTTTGCACACAATACTTTACAAAAAATCAACAAGATTATTCTTATGGCATCGTTTTTGCAAAACTAGTTTCAGAGGAAATTAAAACTTAAAAAGATGCCATACAGAAGATTACCAAATACAGATTTAGCAAGGATTAGGGCCATGAAAGCTGCTCTGAAGAAAGGGGCTCTTTTACCTCCTTTTAAATTGGCTTACTCACAATCGTTGTACGTGAAATTAAAGACCTTTTTACCAGCTTTTGAGAAAGCTGTAACAGAGCAAAAAGGTGCATTAGCCATTCAGGCAAAAAACAATAAAAACTACCAGGATATTTTTAAAAAAGCACAAATGTACGTGTCGCATTTTATTCAGGTAATGAATTTGGCTGTGTTGCGTGGAGAGTTTCCAGTACAAGTTCGAAAGTTTTATGGCTTTAAGATCTCACAAAGCAATGTTCCATCAATTAGCTCCGAGGCAGAATTATTGGATGTTGGGAAAAGGTTGATAAAAGGTGAAAAAGAGCGCACCATGTCAGGAGGCTCACCAATACTCAGCCCTAAAATTTCTTTAGTAAACATGCACTACGATAAATTTATTGAGGCCGGCATCCAACATCAAAAATTGAAAGAAAATAGTGCCAGAGCCAATTTAAAAGTAGCTTCGTTAAGAACAAAAGCTGATGATCTTATTTTGAGTATCTGGAACGAGGTTGAAGCCTATTTTGATAAACATGAACTTGCTGAAAAGAGAGAGCAGTCTAAACAATATGGATTAGTTTATGTCTACAGGAAATCTGAAAAGGAGTCAATTAAGCGGTTTATGCAAATGAGTGCATGAACTAAAGCTTAAACTGCTTTGCTTTTACCAAAGATTTTTTCACACTAAAAGTCGTTAGTAATTAGCCACTAGTGTTAAGTCAAATTTGATATTTCTGGTAATTAGCCAGGTGACAACACCTGGCTGGTGCACTTGTCAGGTGTTGTCACCTGACAAATTAGCTTTGACATGACACTAGTCATTAACTTAAATGACTAATGGCCAATGACCAATGACTTTTTTACTTAGGGCTCACTGAAAAACGCCTAAGCTTATTAAAATTAAACATTTACATAAAAGAAGTTGTAAAAAAGTGCAAAGGTTTTTAAAAAAATAGTAATTTTTCCTTGCATTAACTTTATCTTCAAGTAGCAAAAAACTAATAACCTGAGTTCGATTAAAAATATTCACACA
>JBNKJW010000198.1:0-4804 GCA_050291445.1 Bacteroidales bacterium
GGTTTCTGTCAGTGATACTTCCCCCTATTACAACTGGTAAAACGGGTAAAATACAAGGGGCTAGTACAGTGAGTAACCCCGCGAAAAAAGAAAGGAAAAGAAGGCTCATGAAATATTCAATAATAGATTATGTCCATGGTAAAGGAATGAGACAGGAGTTTGCAAGGATTTGGTGGAGGGATTACTCATTCGTGTTTTTCCTTATGTTTTACCGTGGCCTTCGGCATCGAACCCTAGTCTTGGATTTAAATCCATTTCACTCATAATTTTAAAAAAACAGACACAAGGTCTGTATTTTCAAAATTGGCTGGGAACTGGGTCGGAAGTTAGAACTCTTTTTCAACCTGGTGTCACCTGAAATGTCTTCTTGATTTCCTAAAAAACTCAAAATAAATTTCAGCATAATCTATTGGCGTGTTATACCCCTCCCTGTTCTTTTACAGCATCGGTGACTAAAAAGAAAATCCTTCATAAGGATGCTTCTATTAAGCACTTACAGGCAAATCAATAAACAGGTCAATGCGACCTGTTTTTTTATTGCCTAAACCAACTGTGCATGAAAAATTCTAATGCACCAGCCCCTTTTTTGAGATGGGCTGGTGGGAAAACAAAGCTTTTACCTGAACTAAAAAAGCATCTCCCAAAAGAATTCAATAATTATTACGAACCATTTCTTGGTTCCGGTGCTTTATTTTTCTCCCTGAACCATAAAAACAGAAAAGTCTTTCTTTCCGACAGCAACAAAGATTTAATTCTTAGTTATAAAGCTGTAAAAGAGAGTCTTGATAGATTACTCGAAAAACTCAAATTTCATCAACATTATGATAGCGAATCCCATTTTTATTTCATTCGGAATATGCACCACATCATCAAAGAACCTGTATCAAGGGCGGCTCGCTTCATCTACCTGAACCAGACTTGTTTCAATGGCTTATATCGGGTTAATCAGAAAGGAGAGTTCAACAATTCCTATGGGAATCGTAAATTCCAGATAAGCCCTTTAAAACTCAGTGCGTGTTCTTCATCCCTCCAAAATGCAAAACTTGAATGTATTGATTTTGAAAAAATTAAACCCAAACGGCGTGATTTTGTATTCTTTTCGCCACCTTATTTTAAGGAACGGGGAACATTCGGAAATAGGTACAGAAAACAAGATTTTGGACTGGAAAACCATATCCGTCTAAAAAGATTCGCCGACAAACTTACCAGGAAAGGAGTGAAATGGATGCTCTGTAACTCAGACACGTCCGTTATTCGGGAACTTTATTCCGGCTACAAAATCTCCATTATTGGGAAAAAGCTGAAAAATAAAAACACAAATGAACTGATTATCAAAAATTATTAAACAGCCTGTAAAAAGCCCCCAAAATAAATTCGAGGGCTAGTGCCTCCCTGCGTCAACAAAGAAGCATTCCGATATTGAATTTTTTTTCTTTACTGGTCAAGTATAAAAATCAAACACAAAATTTCATAGAAAATACAGATACACAAATACAAAAAATGCAGATAGATTCTGCGCTGTTTTTTAATTTTAAAATAATGAATAAAAAAGTAAAGGTCTGCAAAACATTGATTGCGGAAGAAACATTACTCGGTGAAGGGGCAATCCTTTTGATTAACAAGGCTTCACAGCCATTAATTAGTTTCTTAAGGAAGAAGTACAGTGAAGACCCAGACTGTTTGAAGGGAGATATTGAATTTCTTTTTAAATTTGACGGAATAGAAGAAGCAGAAGAAATTTTGGAAAATTATGAAAGACTTTGGAGGGCGATTAAAATGCCGAATGAAAAAAAAAGAAAATGCACGCAAATAGCACGCAAATGCCAAAAACAAAAAAGGCCTACATTTCTGTAAGCCTTTGATTTTCAATGTGGGCGATACTAGATTCGAACTAGTGACCCCCTGCTTGTAAGGCAGGTGCTCTGAACCAACTGAGCTAATCGCCCTTGTTGCAATAACTTTGTTTTTGTGATTGCGGGTGCAAATATAAGGCTAAATTTTATTCTGGCAAATTTTAAGTCAAAAAAAATGAAAAAAATTATTGAATAGTGCATGATAAAATAACAACAGCAATATAAACCCACAATTTAAACCATTGACATTCCTTCAACAAACTTTTCTTTAAGTCCTCATTAATATTCATTATTTTTGTCAGTTAAAAATTCGTAAACCAGTAAAACTGCAATAATGGCAAAAACAAAATATAAATTTGATCCTGAGTCGTTGCAATTTACAGAACAGGATACCAAATCAAGGTTCATCAGAACATATATTGGAGTTGTTGTGGCGGGTATGTTTATAGCAATTGCCTTATTATTTGTTTCAGCCTATATCATTGTTCCTCCATCTTTGAGAAAAATGAGACGAGAAAATGTTCAGGCAAAAGAAAATTTACAGGAATTGACAGAGAAGTATGAACAAATGGATAAAGTGCTGAAAGATCTTGAAAAAAGGGACGAGAATATTTATAAAGCAATCCTTGAATCAGATCCCAACGATGCTAAAACTGACAGTGCCTCTGAGACTACTGAAATGCTAAAAATGCTTGAAGGAAAAAGACCTACAGAAATAGCAGAATACCTTGAAAATGAAATTGATAAGGCACTAGATGCTTTAACTAACGATGAGAAAAAGTATCGAAACTTTGCAAAAATTCTTGATACAAAAGCAAAAATGTTGGTTCATATTCCCTCCATTCAACCAGTAAAAAATAACGATCTTGAGCTTATGGTTTATGGTTTTGGTAAAAGAATAGATCCATTCTACAAAACACCAAAGGATCACAATGGCATGGATTATAGTGTGCCTGAAGGTACCAGGGTTTTTGCCACGGCTAATGGAACCGTCAGTTTTGTTGGTAGAAAAAGAGGAAAAGGAAATGTAGTGATAATTAATCATGGTTATGGATTTGAAACGACCTATGCACACCTTGACCAAATTTTGGTGACCAGAGGAAAAAAAGTAGAACGTGGTGACTATATTGGAACTGCGGGTATTACAGGAAAAGCTATGGCGCCGCATTTACACTACGAAGTACATTTGAATGGAAAGCCGCTAAATCCGGTAAATTTTTACTTTGCCGATTTAAACGCAAATCAGTATGACCAACTGATTAAATTTTCGTCAAGAGGTGGTGTGAGCCTTGATTAAACTATTTCCATATTAATTTTGCATGTAAATTCTTTTTGTCTTTTGTTCTAAAATAGTTAACTTTTGCCCTAAATTGAAATTGAATAATGATGGATACAATTGAAAATCAGCCTGACAAGTTATATTACACAATAGGTGAAGTAGCTGCAATGTTTAACGTAAATGCCTCTCTTGTAAGATATTGGGAGAAAGAGTTTCCAGTAATAAAACCAAAAAAAAATAAAAAAGGCAACAGATTTTTCACAAAAAGTGATATTGAAAACTTTCATATTATTTATCATTTGGTTAAAGAAAGAGGGATGACACTGAAAGGAGCCAAACAAAAACTCAGGGAAAACAAGGATGATACTGTAAACAATTTTGAAATTGTAAAAGCACTCAAAGATATCCGCCAGAAATTGCTTGAAATCAAGGAAGAACTTTAGAACCTCTGCAAAACACATGAGTAAAAACCTGACAATCAAAAACATAATTAGCGAAATTGAAAAGTTTGCCCCCCTATCATACCAAGAAAGTTATGATAACGCAGGCTTAATTATTGGTGATAAAAACTCAACTTGCCAAGCCGTTTTATTAACCATTGATACTACCGAAGAAGTTGTTGATGAAGCAATAAAAACAGGAGCCAATCTCATCATCAGCCACCACCCAATTGTTTTTTCAGGTTTAAAAAAAATTACAGGGAAAAACTACATCGAAAGAACAATTATTAAAGCCATAAAAAACGACATAGCAATCTATGCTGCCCACACCAACATGGACAACATGTACCTGGGAGTAAATGCCAAAATAGCTGACAAAATTGGGCTTTTAAATTCAACAGTGCTGGCACCTATTGTTGGCAACCTTAAAAAGCTGGTTACTTTCATCCCTACTGAACATACCGAAAAAGTTCGCGAAGCCGTTTTTAACGCAGGAGCCGGACACATAGGAAATTATGATTCGTGCAGCTATAACCTACAAGGCAAAGGTTCTTTCAGGGCATCTGATGCTGCAAACCCGTTTGTAGGCATCAAGGGTGAAATCCATTTTGAAGAAGAAACGCGTTTTGAAACAGTTTTTCCAGCCCATTTACAGAGCAAAATAATAAGTGCATTACTAAAAGCCCATCCTTACGAAGAAGTTGCCTATGATATTTATCCACTTGATAATGAGCATAGCCAGGTTGGTGCAGGAATGATTGGAGAATTACCAATTGAAACTAGCGAACAAGAATTTTTATTAAAATTAAAGGACGTTTTCAAAGTTTCGACCATAAGGCATACTCCATTTTTAAATAGAAAAATAAAAAAAGTAGCCTTGTGCGGAGGAAGTGGTAGTTTTTTATTAAAAACGGCAATTCGTAAAAAAGCCGATATTTTTATTAGTGGCGATTTTAAATACCATCAGTTTTTTGATGCAGAAAACCAGATATTAATTGCAGATGTGGGACATTTTGAAAGTGAGCAATATACAAAAGAATTATTTTATGACATACTTACGAAAAAATTCCCTAATTTTGCATTTCATTTTTCGGAGGTAAATACCAATCCGGTAAATTATTTTTAGAATTTGGCAAAAAGCAAAATAATCATGGCAAATAAAAAAGAGATTTCAGTAGAAGAGAAATTAAAAGCACTGTTTGAACTTCAAAACGTTGATTCAGAGATAGATA
>JBNKJW010000199.1:0-4348 GCA_050291445.1 Bacteroidales bacterium
GGCTGCCAATAAACCCAAAAAATGAAAACCAGGTTAAAATATAAACAAGTGTACTAAAAGGAGAGTAAAGTGCCGATGTGAAATTTCTTGCAACAACCCCCCCGTATTTTGCACCTTTAAGATTTAAATTTATTAATCCTGATTGAGTTAAAATAACAATGCAAAGAGCAACCAAAAAAACTGTGGCAATTGAAAAAATCGCAATGTTTTGGATTTTTATTTTTGTTATTACCATATGCAAACCCTTGCCTTTTAGTATAAATATTTCAAATGAAAATAAAATTAGCAATACCGGCATTATTATACTTATTGAAGCGATACTGTAGTTTCCAAATGTTGTTTTGTATAATAGTTCTAGATTGGTCCATGTTGTGGGATATAGAATATATGTTAATGTGGTGAATATTAGATATATAGCAAGCAAGCCTTTTAATCTGTCAGCTACTTCTTTAACAGAAAAGTTTCCAAATAAATACTCAAAAAACAAGATGAAGAACAATACTGGATAGAGTATAAGTCCTGAAAATTTTGATAACACAGCTAAACTAAAAAAAAGAGAAGTAAAAAACAGGTACTTTTTTGCAGTAGTTTTTAAATAAAGAAAATAGCTTAAAACTGAAAGAAACAAAGTTGTCCATTGTGTTGTATCTCCCTGTACAAACTGTGAGATTCCAATGGTTAATGGATGAAGGGCAGCAAGCACTAACAGTAGTAATGCTATTTGTTTATTCCAAATACGTTTTGAAAAGGCATATATAAAAAACAATAAAACATAGTTGAAAACTACTAAAGGAAAACGCATCCAAAACATATATTGCTCAAAAATCTCTGGTGGATAATCTTTTATATCAATAAAATTTTGTGTTATTAAACCACTCAAAAATAGCGTTGGAATTCCCGGATAATTAAATTCACCACTTATATGGTGCCATTCGCCTGTTTTTAAACCCTGCCAAAATTCCGGCACCCAATTAAAATACCATAAAACGGGTCCATCAGTCCAAATAAATTTTCCGAGGTGCGAAAGGCCAAAAAACAAAAATAATGAAGTAACAATTAATAAAGTTATAGTATGATACCATCCTGCAGCAATAATTGAAGCCTTTATATTTTCAATAAAAGAACTACCAGTTATTGACTTTTGTTCCTTAATTTGTTCTTTGCTTTTTTGACTTCTAACGCGAACTTCTTTTTTGCTCTTTCTTTTATTTTTTTCTGATAGAGGTTTGTGTTTACTCATATTTTGTCACTGTTTAAAATCGAGCAGTTTAGCTTCGAGTTCTTTAACGATGTTTTTCCAGTCATATTTTTCCCTGAATTTATTCAAAAACGCCTCTGGAATCTGATATTTTTCAACAAATCTGGAATGATAATAATTTATAAGTTTATCTGCCAAATCATCAGAGTTCCCAAAATTAAAAAATTCTCCATTTACACCGTCTTTTATAATATCTGTATTTCCACTCACTGGTGTACTAATTAAATAAAGGCCTGTTGACAAAGCTTCCAACGCTGCAATAGACATGGCTTCAGCCTCGGATGAAATCACCTGAATATGAGCGCCTTGATACGCTCTTAGCAACTCGTCTTTGCTTACCCAACCATTGAATTTGACAACATCATTTAAACTTTTGTTGCTTACAAATTGTTGCATTTTATTTTTTAAAGGACCATCGCCATAAATTTCTACCTGAAACCGAAAATTAGCTTGCTGCTTTAGTTTTTTAATGGCTTTTAAGAAAACAATGGGGTTTTTTTGATCCACCAGGCGACCAACAAACAAAATGGTAAAAGTTTCTTTCCTGATTGAATAGTTGGGGTAAAAATCCTTTGTTTTGCAACCATTTGGAATAATAAGGTTTTTATGCTTTAGGTTACCCAAAAAGTTGTCTGCGTTTTGTTTCATGTCCTGGGTGAGCAATATTAACTTTTCGGCTTTTTTACAAATTGCTTTTATCCAAAAGTAAGTTGCAACATGGTATTTAAACATTTGTTTTGGAAAAAACCATGGAATATCCTGTCCATGTGAAACGATCAAATATCGGAGTCCTGTTTTTTTACGAATATATCTGGCAACTTCACCACTTGGTAAAGCAAAATGGGCAACACAGATGTTAAAACTATCAGGTTTTAGTGTTTCTGACAAAAATTGTTTTGCCTTCTTTATCCATGATAACCAATCTAATGGGCCCGATTTATGAATGTGTTTTCTTCGTGATTTTAATTTGATAATTTGTAGGTTACCCTTTTTATATTGTTCTTTTTCTCCTTTAAACCAGGTAGTTATAACTGTAACTTTATGACCAAGTTCAGCAAGTCCTTCGGCATGATATCTGGAAACTACACCGCCGCCGCCGCCAATTGGGGGATACTCGTAATTAAGGATTAGAATTTTCATAAATAGCAAGAAATATTATTACACAGAAATTCTAAGAGCCACAGAGAAAATATTTTACTCGGTGAACCGCTGTCGCTCTCTGTGCATCTTTGTGGATCAAAATCATTCTATATTTATCTTTTCCTTTACTATATATATTGGCCTCGACCTCACTTCGTTATAAATTTTGCCAATGTATTCCCCAATTATCCACATTAACATAAACAAAAAGCCCATAAAAATAAAAGTAGCTACCGAAAGCCATTTGTACAGATGATAATAGGCTCCGTTTATGATAAAATCCAAAAATTGATAAATCATTAACCCGGTTCCGGTAATAATACTAATCACTCCCAAAACAAAACCTACGCGTAAGGGGAAAAATGAAAAATCAAGGAAACCATTCATTCCCAAAGTGATTAATTTACGAAATGAATACCCAGGTTCACCATGTTCCCTGTCGGGACGATAATAATCAACAAAATCGTGCTTAAACCCTGTCCAGGCAACCATACCACGCAGGTAACGCGATTTCTCATCCATCTGGTTCACCTCTTCCAGTACCACCCGGCTTATTAACCTGAAATCACCAACGTTTCTGGGGATATCAATATCAGCCATACGGGCCAGTATTTTGTAATAAAATTTCGATGCCAGTTTTTTAACAAAGCTATCTTTTCGGAAATTCAACCTACGGGCATAGACAATGTCGCAGCCTTCCTGCCATTTTTCAATCATTTGTTCAATAATCTCAGGTGGATCCTGCAAATCACAATCCATTGATATAATGGCATCGCCTTTGGCATACTTTAAACCTGCAGTGAGTGCCGATTGATGTCCGAAATTGCGGCTTAAGCTGATGATTTTCAGTCGCTTGTCTTCTTCTGCAAGGGCGGCTAGTTTTTCTTTGGTTTTATCCCGGCTACCATCATCCACAAAGATTATTTCAAAGCCCCTGTCGTATTTTTTCATCAATTCAAGCAGGCGCTTGTAAATAAGCTCTACATTATCTTCTTCGTTAAATGCCGGAATTACAAATGAATACATCTAAAGACAGTTTTAATAACTATTATTAGGTAAATTTAACAACACTTTTTAGATTTGACAAAAACACATAGTGAGCCAACAAATTTTGTGGACAAAAAAATTGTCGAAATTAATCATAAATCATTTTTTACTTAGTCAGGAACATCATTAATAGACAGCCCACAAAAAACAATAAAGTTTTTTTAAAGTGCTTGTTATTAGGCTGTTATGGAGAAATCTTGTTTGTCGTAAAAGATCAACTTTATCAATTTTAAGCTTTTTTAATAAAATATTTAAGGTAAAATTCAGTTTACATACGTATACATAAATGAATTGTTACATAGATGAAATTAGATAGTGATACTATTTTTGAAAGAAAACTTTAAGAGAATATGAAGATAAACTTTGCGATTTTGACTTTTGTGCTAGTTAGTATTTGCAGCCAAACCACCTTATCTCAGGACTTTGATTGTGCGCAAAAACTACAAATAAGATACCCTAATCCTAGTTATGAGTACAATGATTTATCAAAAAGTGCGATTTGCCAGACCGGTGAAAAGTATGAATACAAGGTTTATTTAGAAGAAAATATTAATTACCGGCTTTCATTTTTTGCAAGTACGGTTTTTAACAACAAAATTAGGTTTAAAATCTTTTCAGTTTCAACGGGTGAATTGCTGATGGATTTGCCAGGTGAAGCCATGAGCGAGGCTGAAAACTCAGTACTAAAAGCATATTTTGATGCAGGGCAAAACAAACTAGTTCACCCTTATTTTGATATTATACCAAAGGCAAGTTCAGAATACAAAATTATTATTGAACTCGAATCAGAACAGGGTAATGGTACATTCAATGAAAATACGGTACTTATTCCAAATATAGAAAAAAGAGGATGCGTAAGTGTATATATTCAGTCTAAAGTGTCTGAAGGAGAGGGTTTTAATT
>JBNKJW010000200.1:0-73527 GCA_050291445.1 Bacteroidales bacterium
GTTTATGTTCCCTTTTTAGGATTTAAAAGCCCACTGGTAGCTATGGTTTACATACTTCCGGGAGTGGTTTTTGGTTTATTAAACAGCCTTGTTGTAATTAAAAAGTATCGAATCCTCTTTTTAGCAGTTTTTGGTGGCCTGGCATACGCAAGCATCCCAATTTTTCGTTTAATTTGGGGGCTTACTACTGGCATGGTACATAAGTCAGTAATGATATCGCCAATATCGACCATTACTTTCTTCTTTATGTTTGGGTTAGCAGGGTCTCTTATTGGCTTAGGAGCTCACCATTTATTCAAGAGAATAACACGATAAACACCTGTTAATCAGCAACAAAATACACTCTTGAGACCCGAAAGGCAAAAAAAATCATAACGAAAAAGAAAAAAATGACAAAAAAAATTGCTAAACTATTTTTACTTATTATTGCCTTAAGTGTAATAGTCTATAGCTGTGAGCCAGTTGCGGGAGGTAGCCCTACACTGGAACTATTAACAGACAACAAATATGTTTCAGATAATGACTCTGTAGCGCCGGGCGATACTGTTTTAATTGGCTTAAAATGTACTTGGAACGGGAAAGATGTACTTGAAAGAGTTATTGTTTCTAAAAATGGCCCACTTTTACAAACTATTGAGCTGGAAGCGATGGATGGCAAAGGAGTGGCATTTGGCTTAAAATATGAAAAATCTGCTGAAGAAAAGGACAGCTTTAGCTTTGAGTTAGTGGATGCCGCCAGTCAGATTACCTCCCTTAGTATTGTGCTTTATAAAGATACCTCATTATCTGATTTAAGAGAAATAAAGGGAATTAAATTAGGGACGCAGGAAAATACTACCGACAAACAATTATTCTCTATAAGCACTTATTCTACATCCTACGATACAGCACAAGTAAATACCGTAAATAGCCTACAAACGAAAATTGATTTTGTGGCGGCATATGATAACCAAAATAACTATTACATCGGCTCGCCAGCAAGTGATTTTAATGGGATTTATGATTTTGGCGCATGGGAAGAACCTAATACCACTGAATTTGTACCGTTTTCTAACACAGATTACGAGTTATTAAACAAAACTAAAATAAAAGATAAATTTGAAGCTGCTAGTGATACACTAGAAATTGCAAAAAATCTCACACAGGGTAGTATGTTCTTTTTTAAAACCCAATCAAACAAATTTGGGGTGATAAAAGTCAATTCAGTTAATGGAGGAGCAAATGGAACAATTAATTTTGATATGAAGGTTCAGAGATGAGCTTATTAAAAAAATTTAAAACACTTAAAATTAAAAACAATGAAACAATTTTTTAAATTTTCAATTTTACTTTTTATTGTAGCAGGAATATTTTCGAGTTGTAAAAAAGATGAAATTACATCTCCTACACTATCATTTATTGGTGATGAAGGATATACTTATATGGATGTAAACCTGGCACCAGGCGATTCTGTAAAAGTAGGATTTGGTTGTAACTCAAACGGAAATGATGACCTCGCAAGATTAAAATTTACTGTAAATGACCAGTTGATAAGCACTGTCACTTTTGACGCTGGAGTAAAAAATATAAACATGACTGGCTATTTGATGAAGTATGCTACTGATGAAGACAACTGGGTGTTCGAACTGGAAGATGTTAAAGGCAATACTTCGAGTTTAACCCTTAAAATTACAAAAGATTTAACACTGGCAGATGTTAAAGACATTACAGGAGTAGTACTTGGTGCGCAAGAAAATGCGAGTGAAAAACCAATGTACTCTATTACTGATCAGGCAACTTATACAATTGCAGATGGAGACGGAGATGCAAATATTCAGGCAAAAATTGATTTTGTTTGTTACTCAGATGATAAAAATGGAACTCATTTGTCTTCCCCAAACGCAAACTGGACTGGAACTATTTATGATTTTAGTGTCTGGACAACTACAAACGAAACTAATTTTATACTTGATGTACCATTTGAGTTAGATGATTTTGGTATCCTGACCAAAACGAAAATAAAAAAAGCTTATGATGATGCAGTAGCAGCTGCTTTACCTGATAAAATAGAGAAAAGAAAATCGAAAAGCATGGCTGCTGATAAAATGTACTTATTTAAAACCTATGATGGCAAATATGGGGTTATAAAGGTTAATTCTGTTGCAACTGGAACAACAGGTTCAGTAAACTTTGATATTAAGATTGAAAAATAGAATTGAACTTTGCCAAAGCTTTCTACAAACTCAGCAATCACCTAATTATTTGCTCAACATCTTTTAAGGACTTTGGCAAAGTTTTCCAATTAGACCATGAAAAACGCGGCTCACTTAATAGTAATCATTCTTTTTCTGATAACTAGCTGCAAAAAAGACGATATATCTGATATTAAGCCAGTAATAAGCATTGAAACAGGAACTGGTTTAATATCAGAAAACGTCACACTTGCAGCCGGTCAGCAATACCAGGTACATGTGATTGCATCAGCTGAAAATGGTGAAAACTTAACCAATCTAATCATAAAATCAAACAACACAAGGGTGTTCGATAATGGCTACAACACCCCTACCCTTTCAGAAATTATTACCCTGACTAAAACAACTGAAGAAACCGAAACACTTACTTTTATTATCCGCAACAAAGCAAGACTGGCGGATAGTCTCACAATCACACTAACAAAAGAAATCAAAGAACCTGGAGAAATAACAAGAATCAACTCAGTTGTTTTAGGCTGCCATGAAAATACCAGCATTGGAAATTACTATTCCATTGGTAATAACCTGGTTTACACGCAAGCAGAAGCATTTAATAATCAAAATGTTATAGACATTCTTTATTTTTTTGATGCCGCAGAAGATAAAAACACGCTGGGTTCGCCGGCAGCAAACGTAAGTGATATAATAACAGGTAATGAAGCCCCGGATCAATGGGAATTAAAACGAACCACAAGATACACAAGAGCCCCTCTTGACATTGATGATGAAGTATTTAACAACTCAACAAATGATCAACTGATTCTGGAACATTTATTTACTGATGGAGGCCGAAAAGCCAAGCAGTTAAAAGCTGGGGATTTTTATGGATTTGTAAACGAAGAAGGGAAATACGGGATTATAAAAATTGAAAATATCACAGCCCAGGCCGAAGGTACCATTCAGTTTAGCTTAATTATTCAAAAGTAGAAAACAAATACCTGCAACAAGCAACTAGTTTATGAAAACCTTTCAAACAGTCATATTGCTTTTTTATACAACAATGAGCTTTGCTCAGGCTAACTTCTCAGGAAAAATAGTCGACAAAAAAACAACTGAACCTGTTGCTGATGCTAACATCTATTTTATTGCATTAAAAAAAGCAACTACCTGTGATGAAAATGGCTATTTTGAATTTAAAAACATTTCAAGCGGCCAACATTTTTTAAAAATAAGTTGTATTGGCTATCGAGATACCAGCCTAATGGTTACTATTCATCAAAAAAAACCTAACTACATTAAAATATTACTGACCCCAAAAGATGAAAAAATATCAGCAATAACTGTTACGGCTGATCGGAAACCACAAAAGGTGGAGGATGTGCCTTCCAGCATTGACATTTTAACTACAAAAGAGATAAAATCTTATCCTGCAACAAATGTTGATAATTATTTACAAGCCATCCCAAATGTTTATGTAAATAGAAGTTGGGGGATTTTTTCAAAAAATTCAAGCGTTACTATGCGAGGATTGGATGGTACTGCACGCGTTTTGGTGTTATTAGATGGGGTGCCAATAAACAAAGCCGCAGGCGGTGGTATTAACTGGCACTTAATAGAATCGGAGCAGGTGGAAAGAATTGAGGTACTAAAAGGACCTGCATCAGCTCTTTATGGCAACAATGCTATGGGCGGCGTAATTAACATCATCACAAAAAAAAGCAGTAAACCACTTGAAGCTAAAGCTTCTTTGTTTGGAGGAACCTATAACACAATTGGAGGAACATTAAATTTGGGAAATAATTTAATTAAAAATGACAATGGTTTTTATTGGTCTGGAGATGCTTTCTACCGTCAGGGTGATGGTTATATTATTGTTCCAGAACAAGATAGAGATAGTAACGATGTAGCTTTGCCTATAAAAGAATTCAGTCTAAGCCTTAATACTGGTTATCAAATCAACAAAAATCATAAAATTGATTTAAATTACCGCTATTTTGACGATAAGCGTGATGAAGGTATTAAAATTTATGAAGAAAATGGCTCCTACTTAAAATACACCACCCAACACATTAGGGCATCCTATAATGGAAACTTTAATGGCCTGGCAATCTATGCAAATGGTTTTTATCATCAACAACAGTATTACCAACGCTCTGAAAGACTAAATAAAGTTGGTGATACATACAAATTGTATGACAGAAACCAGACAACAAAGGATTATGGCCTCTGGTTGAATATGGTAAAGGAAATTTTCAAAAACGATGAATTATCATTTGGATTGGACTACAAACACGGTAGTTTTTGGGCAGAAGACATCTATTTTACCTCAACAGATTACATTGAACGAGGGGGAGATATTGATTTTTATGCAGTTTTTATGCAAAATGAATTGAAACTCCTGCAAGGTAATTTAATTTTCACACTTGGGCTTCGTGCCGATTTCTCTCAATTTAAAGAAGGTTTTCTTGAGGTGAAAGCCCCAACATCAGTTACAGCTTTCGATTCAGGGCTTAAAGAAGCTTTTTACGAAACCAACTGGAGCAATATCAGTCCCAAAATAGCACTTAGATATAAAATAGTACCTCAGTTCCATACTTATGCATCAATAGCAACCGGTTTTATGCCACCTAAAATTGATGATATGGTTAGCTCAAGGAAAGTAAGTAGCGGATTTAAGATTGCGAACCCCGATTTAAAGCCTGAAACATTAACAAACTACGAATTGGGTTTTGATTTTTTTCCAATAAAAAACCTAAACATTAACCTGGCAGGATATTATTCACTTGGTTCTGATTTTCAATACTTTGTGGGAACAGGAGATACTATTGATGTTGACAAGCCTGTTGTAAAAAGACAAAATATCTCAAAAGCAGAAATTTATGGTTTCGAAAGCTCGATAAAGTATTCCCCATTTCCTTTTTTAAGCTTAAAAGCCAACTACACCTACAATCATTCACAAATAAAAGAATTTAATTTAAGCGGATACACTGGTGATGATTTAACCAACAAGATAATTGCAGAAACTCCACCACATCAAGGATATTTAGGCATTTTTTTCAATAGTAAAATGGTAGATATAAATTTTGTTACTAATTATGTAAGCAAAATGTGGCAGGACGAATTAAATACTATTGAACTAGAACCCTACACAACCATCGATTTGGGCCTTCGTAAAAATTTGAAAAGAATAAACCTCTCAATTGATATTCAAAACATCCTTGATAAAAGGTTTATTGATAAAAAAGGCGGGCTTTCGCCCGGAAGGTTTATAATTGGAAAAATAGGACTCCACCTCTAACTTAGTAAGTCTATCAGACTTGCTAAGCTTAAAACCACCTATTAAAACTTACCAGGTCTAAGAAACCTTGCAAGTTTCAAATAATACCAATTACATTTATATTTTAGTCCAATGACAAACTATGAATAGCAATTGTAAATGCCGATACTACTTGAAAATAGTCAAATGAGGCTTTGTCGAAATTGGACTGGATTGAAAGTAAAATTTGTAGAAAACATTTTCCTACAAATTTATTTAGAATCAATCTAAATAAATATTGCAAGATTGAAAAATAGATGCTATTTTTGCATTCAATCAATTAAAGATTTATACATCTTTTTATCATTTATGAATTTTACTATCAGCACATATATTCCAGGTTCAAGACCCAAAGTTTTATTACCAGACCAGGAAATTTTGAACTATCTGGGCGAAGAAGGGATACGCAAGGTAATAAGTAATCATTATGATTTGCTTAGAAAAAGTGAGATTGGCAACCTTTTCCCAAAAAATAGTGAAGTATTTGAAAAGGCCAAACGGAAATCTTCTGATTTTTTTATCCAGATTATGGGCGGACACCCTTACTACAAAGAAAACCAGGGCCCCCCTATGATGACAAGAAGACATTCACCATTTAAAATTACACCCGAAGCAAGAATTGTTTGGCTGGAATGTTATAAATTAGTATTTGAGAAATTGGATTTGCCGGATAATTTGAAGCAATCCTATTGGGATTATTTAGATAAATTTTCGATGTGGATGGTAAATACAATAGACGAGGATAAATACGAAGGATTTAAAGTTCAATTATAAAAACAACCTACTAACAATCAATAACTTAACACAAAAAATTAATTTAATAAAAATTTAAGCAATTATGGCAAAAATTACATTACAGGGAAACCCTATTAACACAATTGGTGAGCTACCAGCAGTAGGAAGCAGCCTAAAAGATTTTGAATTAATTAAAACCGACTTATCAAAAGCAAGTTTAAAGGACTTTGCAGGTTCAAAACTAGTTTTAAATATTTTTCCAAGTCTGGATACAGGCACTTGTGCAGCATCCGTAAGAAAATTTAACCAGGAGGCAGCCAATCTTGAAAACACCAAAGTATTGTGCATCTCAAGAGACCTTCCTTTTGCCCAGGGTCGTTTTTGCGGTGCTGAAGGGATTGAAAATGCGATAACTTTATCTGACTTTAACACAGGTAAATTTGGCAAAGATTATGGTCTTGAAATAGCTGATGGTCCTTTGGCTGGAGTTCATTCACGCTCAGTAATTGTAGCTGATGAAAATGGCAAAATTCTATATACCGAGCAGGTGCCTGAAACAGTTGACGAACCAAATTACAGTGCAGCACTTGCAGCGCTTAAATAATATTTTCTATAAGTACATTTTGATTTTACTACCTTTTCGTTGTTGAAAGGGTAGTTTTTTTGTTTTTATGAATTAACAAAATTTTTAGATAAAATATTTTCAAATAAAAGCATGGTTTAAAAAAAAGGCGTATCTTTGCTATGCAAACACTAATCATAGGGGTGCCAGTAAACTTTATTTGTTTTATTTGCTGCACCCCATTTTTTATAGAAGAAACCCTCCCTGAGGGATTTTATATTTAAAGCAGGTTGCTAAAAAGGCTATGATTAATTTCACAATGCAAAATAATACTAAGCTAAAATTAAGTAATTTAAGCGTGTAGATTTCAAAACGACAAAAAACACATTAAATAATTGATATTAAGAACATTATGGCAAAATTATATAATGAAATTGACAAAACAATACTTAAAGCAATTCCAAATCCCAGCAAAGAAGCTTATGAGATAAAAATTAAAATACCTGAGTTTACTTTCTTGGGTGTTCAGGAGCAGCCTGATTTTGCAACAATTTATCTTACCTTTTATCCTAAAAAGAAAATTATTGAGTTAAAATCGCTTAAGCAATACTCTTATCACCTAAGAGACATTGTAGTTTCTTATGAAAGGTTAATAAATATTATTTATGACCAACTTATGGAGGTTTATGAACCCGACAGATTAAGAATTGTAATGGTTTGCAACCCTCGTGGCGGAATTAGTTCAAAACTAACCATTGATTCTGACTGGGGCGTTCGTGGAGGTGAAGAAAAGTTTAACGACTGGAACCGAAACGAAGATGTTTGGGCTGTTACCATGTAGCTGAAATTTAAATTAAGAAATTTCTTAGAACAGTGTTTTTTTTTGAAAAGCTCATTTGTCAGGTGCTGTCACCTGGCAAGTGTACTAATTGCAACTCAAAAATTATAATTTAGGTATTTTTTTATTAAATACCCGATAAAACAATTCAGAAACAAGCAAAATCCCCAATAAAAGACTGAACCCATAAAAACTGTCCTCAATAGGTATAGTAAATATACGTAGCCCAAGGTTTTCTGAATTATTGTACCAGACTACCTCATTTTCGATAAATGATCCGGTTAAAATTCCGTTCACAATTAAAAATGGGATTAATATAACAGCATAACTCAAATAAAAGCGGCGAAGGACATCTTTAAAATAAATCCAGGCTATTATAATTGTAACCAAAGTAACAATAGAAGTGACGAATGTATACATTCTGCCAGGAAAAACAACAGCAATTACAAAACATAAACCTGAAACCAAAATGCTGATAACACCCGTCACTTTTAAACTTAGCTCAAACTTTTTCAGCTTAGCCATGCTGTAATGTGTGAAAATACTAGCATACGGGATGCACACAAAAAACAACCATTCTTCAATAGGCAAATTAAAAAAATAAATACCTGTCAAATAATCAGGATTAAAACCCCAGACCCCTAACTTTGTAAAAATTACATCCCAAATGATAAAAACACCGCCAATTATGAGAGTGCCTATAAAAAAACCTTTCCATTTTTCGTAAAACCTTAACTTTGGATGAAAGGAAAAAATAAAAGGAATTGCAATAGATGCAAGATTTATGGTTAAGTACAAACTCATGCTTTAAAAGAAATTAGTGTTTCAACAAGCTAGTGTTAAGTCAAGGCTAATATTTCTGGTGACAACACCTGGCAAGTGCATCAGGGGCTATATCAAAACTAACTTTTGGTCGCTGTACTTCGGCAAGCTCAATATACCACCTGCCAAAATACAGCAAACGAAATTAGATAAATAAAAATGCGGTTAAAAACTAGAACTCAGCTAGCATTAACCTGAATACAACAATTAAATTTGTGCTTTCTTTGATTGCCAGGCCTCTTTGTAAAACTTAAACGGAACCACAAACATTCCAAAACATTCCCCATCTTTTTTTGTTAAATGCTTGTGATGAACCTTATGAGCCCTGCGAATAGCCTTAAAATAGCTGTTATTTGTTTGCCTTAGCGCCCTAAATCGCTGGTGAATAAATATTTCGTGCACAAAAAAGTAAGCTGCCCCATACAAGGTTATGCCTGTGGCTATATAAACCGGAATATTGCTTTGGACAAAAAGTCCGGTAAAAAATAATGCAATTGCCGGAGCAGCAAAAATCACAAAAAAGTAATCATTCTTTTCAAAAAAACCATAGTTCGATTTTGTGTGATGATCTTCGTGCAAATGCCAAAATAATCCATGCATGATGTACTTATGTGCAAACCATGCCACAAACTCCATAAAAACAAATGTTCCAAGTATTAAAATAAAGCCCATTTTAAAGAAATTATAAATTTTATATTACAGATGTTTGATTGTTCCAATCAACCTTTGATTAATCACATCAAACTATTCAATCTCAGATCACATTTGCCTTGTACCTAATATAAGAATCAGCCAAAACAGCAATTTTCCTGTAATTAGGAATGCGAATACGCTCAGTCATTATTTTCTTACTTGGCATTCTTTTCAGTTTTAATAGCAACAAACTGTAATATTTATAAGCTATATAAACTGCTAATCGCGAAGTAACAGGAAGCTTTTTGATTCCCTGGTATGCCTCAGCAAATTCCTGCTCTATTTCACTCACAACTTGCTTTTTAAGCTCATCGGTAAAAGTTCCATTTGCAAAACCCGGAAAATATTCCCGATTTAGCTCTTGAGTATCCTGCTTTAAATCGCGTAAAAAATTAACCTTTTGAAAAGCAGAACCAAGTCGCATGGCTGGCTCTTTTAATTTTTCATACTTTTCAACATCTCCTTCTACAAAAACATACAAACACATTAACCCAACCACATTGGCCGAGCCATGTATGTATTGATTATAATTTTTTGATGTATAAACCACTTTATCTAAATCCATCTTCATGCTTTCTAAAAAATCATGTACTAAATCAAGTGGTATATCGTATTTTCTTACAGTTTGCACAAAAGCATTGAGCACTGGATTAGTACTAATCCCCTCATAATAAGCAAGATAAAAATCCTCTTCGAATTTACGAATAATCACAGCCTGCTTGTGGTTATGAAAAGTATCAACAATTTCATCAGCCACTCTTACAAAACCATAAATATTGTAAATATCGCCCCGAATTTTAGGGGCAAGCGTAGACACTGCAATTGAAAAAGAGGTGCTATAAGCTTTAGTAATCAATTTACTAATGTTTGAACTGGTTGTGTGGTATAATTCGTAACTCATTTTAATTCAGATATTTAGTTATTAATTTTGATGATAATTTACCGGATATTAAAGCAGGTGGTACACCAGGTCCAGGAACAGTCAACTGTCCGGTAAAAAACAAACCCTTAACCTTCCTGCTCTTTAAGCGAGGTCGTAAAAATGCAGTTTGTGTTAATGTATTTGCTAATCCGTAGGCATTTCCGCCATACGAATTGTAATCGTTCACAAAATCATTTACACTATATGCTCTTTTTAACACAATATCATTGCTAATATCATGTCCTGTCAATTTTTTAAAACGTTCTAATATTTTTTCAAAATAAGCCTCCCGTATTTGATTGCTATCCTCAATTCCTGTAGCAACAGGAATTAAAAAAGTTCCATTTTCATAACCTACTGGGGCACATGTAGCTTCAGTAACACTTGGGAAACTTGAATAAAACAAAGGTTTCAGGGGCCACTGCGGCTCATCGTATATTTCTTTAGCATGACTATCAAAACTCTCATCAAAAAACAACATATGATGCAGAATGCCCTTGAGCTTTTTGCTAATTCCAACATAAAACAGCAGCGCTGAAGGGGCAAAAACCTTTCTTTTCCAGTATTTATCAGAATACATGCGATTTTTTTCATTTAAAAGTGTTTCTGTATGCTCATAATCAGCGCCACTCAACACCACATTTGATTCATACAATCTGTCATTGACAATTAATCCCTTTACTCCTATTCCATTAGTTAGAATTTGTTCAACATTTGAAGAGGTATTAAATTTCACCCCATGCTCCTCTCCTACCTTTTTCATTGCCTCAACTACCGAAAACATTCCCCCTTCAGGATACCAGGTTCCTAAACCTAAGTCGGCATAATTCATAAAATTGTAGAAAGCCGGGGTGTTACCTGGTTTTGCACCTAAAAAAAGAACAGGAAATTCAAGTAATTGAAAAAGATAAGGGTGCTTTATTTTTGAACGGATTTGCTTCTTTATCGATGTAAAAAACAAATGAATCCGTTTCAGCGTCTGCGCATTTACCAACTCAAATGGCGATAAACCTGGCCGATAAACAAGGTCTTTAATTGCAATATTATAGTTATCCCTGGCTTCTTTCAAAAACTTACGTAAATATTTTGAACTTCCAGGCTGATATTTTTCAAAAACCGAACTCAGATAATCCACCTCTGGTTTCACATCAATAAACTCATTTTCAGCATAATAAATACGATATGAAGGCTCAAGTAGATGCAGGTTGTAATAATCTTCGCGTTTTTTTCCAAAATCCTGAAAAAAACGTTCAAAAACATCTGGCATCCAATACCAACTGGGCCCCATATCAAAGGTAAATCCATCCTGTACATATTGCCTGGCTCTTCCTCCAATGGTAGCATTTTTCTCAAATACTTCAACAGCGTATCCTTCTTTAGCTAAATATGCTGCGGCTGAAAGAGACGAAAAACCAGAACCTATGATTGTTATTTTTTTCAATTTTGCCAGATTTTGGGGTTAATTATAAATTAAATAAATACTCTTAATTCAATTGCTACTTATTCTAATCTGTTAGGTTATGTTTTCAAAAATCACTAATAAACGCTTGATCTTGGAGAAAACATCTATTTAGACTCGTTTTAAATAATGAACAAGCAAGTTTTTAAATTGTTCATTGTTTAATTAACTTTACAAAAGCTATGAACAAAAAAACGATTCTAATTACGGGAGGAAATGGACTTATTGGCCGTTTATTAGCAAAAAAGCTGATGAAAAAAGGCTATCAAATTCGAATTTTAAGCAGAAAACCTTCAACAACCACAAAACAGGATATTGCAACTTACCAATGGAATATTGATAAAAACGAAATTGATGTTGATGCCATAAAAAATGTTGATTTCATAGTTCATTTGGCAGGTGAAAATATTTCTGAAAAAAAGTGGACGAAAAAACAAAAAAAAATTATTGAAAACAGCAGGGTAAAAAGTGCTGAGCTACTTTTTAAAGCCTGTAACGAAAATAACAGTTGGCCAAAAGCGTTTATATCTTCCTCAGCCATTGGTTATTATGGAACATTCACCTCGGAAAAGCTTTTCACAGAAGACAGCCCATCAGGAAATGATTTTCTGGCAAAAATTGGGGAAAAATGGGAAAAAGCTACCGAGTTGTTTGAAGAAAAAGGTGTAAGAGCTGTGAAAATACGAACTGGAGTAGTATTAAGCAAAAAAGGAGCTGCTTATCCTAAAATGGCCAAACCAGCAAAATTAGGACTGGCAGCCGCATTCGGTTCAGGCAAACAGTATGTTCCCTGGATTCATATTGAAGATATTGTAAATATATTTATCAAAGCTATTGAAAATGAAAACATGCAAGGTGCATACAATGGAGTTGCCCCCGAACATATCACTAATAAACAATTGACAAATGCCATTGCCAAAGGATTAAAAAAGCCTTACTTTTTGCCAAACATTCCAGCATTTGTTTTAAGGGCCACTTTTGGAGAAATGGCTGATATACTGTTAAAAGGAAGCAGGGTTTCGACAGACAAGATTATTGCTGCAGGTTATGAATTCAAGTTTCCGACTATTGAATCAGCAATGAAGGAATTAACCCAAAAATAGCTAAGTTGGGCTGCTAATCCACTTTGCCAGGTAGTTATATATATGAGGGTGTATTCAATATTTGATGTTTACAGATTATTAACTAACTTTAAAAAAGCTTCAGTAAAAAAACGAATAATTAAACACAAATAATTATGAAAAAAAATATAGCAATTAGCATTTTTTTGGTTTTTACCATAAGCACGTATGCACAAAACAATAGAAACTGCCTCACCCCCATTTCAACTTACATTTTCTCGCAAAAATTCTCAACAATAAATGCACAACGTAGTGATGCGCAAAAGCTACGTACAGCAAAACTCCTGGCAAAAAGTAGCTGTCTATCCACTGCCCAGGTAAAACAAATAGCAGAACTTTTTCAGGATGATTATAATCGTCTGGCATTTGTTCAGGAAGCTTATCTTAGCACCACCGACAAGGATGATTTTTATGAGGTGTACAATACTTTTATGTATTTTTCAACTGTTTTTAGGCTGCATGATTACATTGCAAGTATAAAAGGCAATAAAGAAATTGTTGTGGAGAATTCTGAAAATGATGAAATGACTTTCCCTGAAATACAATATCCTGATTTTAGAAGGTATTTTGGTAAAATAGGCTGTAAAAACATAATGAAAGATGAGCATTTTCTTCTATTGGCACAAAAGGTATTTGATGAAAAAAATGATTATAGAAAAGTAAGTATTGCAAACAATAGCCTTTATAATCGTTGCTTTTTAACTGCGCAGGCAATGAAGATGGCTTCGCTACTAAAAAAGGAGGAGGATAGACTCTCATTCTTGAACAAAGCCTATTCAAAAGTCTACGATCCAGGTAATTATAAATATGCAGCCCAGTTATTTAATGATGCCAAAAACAAACAACAAATCCTAAGTCTTGCAGGAGTAAGCACAGAAATTTTGGATGAAGAACCTCCATGTAAGATAAGTGACAACGAGCTGCAATCAATTAAAAATCAGATAAATAAAGAAAGCTTTAACAACACCAAAGTAAATTTGGCCAAACAAATTATAAAAAGCAAAAAATGTTTTACTGCCGCTCAGGTAACCCAATTAGTAAGGCTATTCAGATACAGTGACTCACAAATGACAATTGCCAAATATGCCTATGATTACACAACTGATAAAGACAATTACTACAAAGTGGCCAATGCCTTTTCTTTTACCAGCGATAGAGATAAATTATTGAAATACATTAATGAAAAGGGTCGATGAAATAGAGCTTTTTTTTTGCTACAAACAAAATACATCAATAGGACAACTTGATTGAATGTTTACTTGTAGTTCTTCACAAAATAATCAATGTAGTCCATAATCATCGATGAAAGGTAATAGGGCATATTCATTAAAAAGAATTTTTTTCCTTCAGAGGTTTTAGTTTCTTCAATGCTAAATTCCCCTGCATAAACACGCACTGCATAAGGGTGCTCAACCCGTTTCATAAACTGATGTAACGATCTTAAACGTCCAGAGCTCCCTGACTTAATTTCAATGGGGAGCAACTTGTTTTTGTTATGATAAACAACGTCAACCTCTGCAACAGACTGGGCTTTATCCCTAACCCAAAAGCAGGGCTTTTGTCTTTTGCGTGAATTTAATGCAATCAGCTCCTGGATTATTATATGTGGAATAATTGCCCCTTTGTAAGCACTGCTTAAATCATCAACACCAATCATATCAGATTGAATTCCAAGCGCATGATTTAATAAACCAGTATCAAGAAACTGTAAGCGTGGAGATTTTTTAAGATCGGCCATTATTGGTGGTTCAGTGGCTGTTGATGGATAAATCAACTGAATTATTTGGGCTGCATCAAGGCTACGTAGTGCTTCCCCAACTTCACGCGATCGGTAATTTGAACTTCCAAAACTTTCAAACTTTATTCTTTTGTCTATTAAAAAAGGGGCGGTAGCAACAATGTGCCTGATTATCTTCTTTTCAGTATTATTCTCAGCATATTTTTCAACATCATCTTGATAAGTACTCCAAAGGCTTTCATAAATATCAGGGAGTTCTAGCATACTTCTCTTCGAGGCAAAGGTTTTTACAATCTCCGGCATCCCTCCTATGGTAACATAAGAGTTGTATAAATCAAGTAAAGTCTTGTGAGCAAATTTTTTAACAGGAACTTCACTCATCTGTTTTATGGCTTGTTTATGCCGTAATGCTTCAAGAAACTCAAAAAAGCTAAAAGGAAATAAATACAAATACTCAACCCTGCCAACAGGAAAAGCCCTTACTTTTTTTAACGCAACCTCTAATAAAGATCCTGCTGCAATAACATGTATTTCTGGGTAATCTTCATAAAAATACCGCAACAAACGTATAACTTCTGGCGACTCTTGAATTTCATCGATAAAAAGAAGGACTGGTTTTTGGTCTGGCTCAACATTATGCGATAAAAAGATAGATTCCACAATTTCTTTAATATTATCAGTTTTATCAAAGAATCCACGATCTTTACTATTTTCAAGATTTAAACTAATAAATTTTGCGAAAACGTCTCTACCAGGGTGGTTTTTCCAACCTGCCGCGCTCCTCTGAGAATCAAGGGCTTCCGACTCCCCTTCTCTTTCCATTTTATTAAGTCTCTATAAATAAATCGATTAAGCATTTTTTTGTAATAAAATAAGAGGAAAAATTAAGAATATTTGTAACAAAATATAGGCATTTAAAGATTTGACCATTACAAATTAGAAACTAACTTTGACATATTAATTGTATCAAATGAAAATAAACCTTCCAAACCAAATCATTTTAATAACCGGCGCATCAAGTGGCATTGGCAAAGCTATGGTGAAAAGCTTTGCAGCAGCGGGTGCAACTATTGCCATTCATTACAACTCGAACAAACAGGCTGCTGAAGAACTGGCTAAGCAAGCAGGAAACAACTCAAAAAGCTTTCAGGCAAATCTATCTCAGCCTACTGATGCTGAAAAGTTATTCTCAGCGGTTATCAACCATTATGGTAGATTGGACGTGTTAATTAACAATGCTGGAATTTTCGAATTTTCCCCCTTAAGTTCAGAAAACTGGTTGGAGATGTGGCAAAGAACCATGGATACCAACTTAACATCTGCTGCATTACTTTGCAAATTTGCAATTGAGCATTTTTTGGAAAAGGATGGTGGCAAAATCATTAATATTAGTTCACGAGCAGCATTCAGGGGAGACACCAAAGATTACCTGGCCTATGCTGCATCTAAAGGAGGTATGGTAGCCCTTACCAAATCAATTGCACGGGCTTACGGAAAAAACAACATCAAAGCCTTTTCAATTGCCCCTGGCTTTGTACGCACACCAATGGCCGAAGAATTTATTGAACAAAATGGGGAGGAAAAAGTGCTGAAAGAAATTGCCCTTGCAAAATTAACAATGCCTGAAGACATTGCCCCGACAGCTGTTTTCCTGGCATCTGGCCATATGGATCATGCCACCGGAAGCACAATTGATATAAATGCAGGAAGCTATGTAAGATAAAAATGCTTAACTTTATTCAGACCAATTAAAATTCGCCCTTTTATATGAGAAAACATAAGATTATTATTATCAGCCTATTAACTGTAACTTTTTGCATTTTTTCATGTAAAAAAGATGATATGAGCAACTACTACAACCTGGAAAACCTACCAGAGGATAAAGGTGGTGTACATTTAGCCAACCCACTGGGCACAAATGACGCATTTTATGGATATTACGCCTACACCCCTTCGGAAAAAGGACCTAAATATCCCCTGCTTTTATTTTTACATGGAGCAGGCGAAAAAGGAAATAGTAGTAACGATAATTCTATTCTTGATCTAGTACTTAGAAATGGCCCACCCATGCTAATTAATAAAAGCGAATGGAATCCTAAATACCCAATGATTGTAATTTCGCCCCAGTGCCACGAATATGGTTGGAATGGAGCTAAAATTCATGAGTTTATCAAATTTATTATTAAAAACTATGATATTAATACCAAAAGAATTTATGTAACAGGGCTAAGCATGGGGGGCTATGGCACTTTTTCTTACCTTACTACCACTGCTGATAGCTGTTTTGCTGCTGCCGCAGTTCCCATTTGTGGTGCAGGAAATACAATTAAAGTTGAAGGGATGAAACACATACCTGTTTGGGCATTTCATGGTGATGATGATAAAACAGTCTTGCCATCAGGCTCTATAAATATGGTAAATGCAATTAATGAAGCTAACCCTCCAATAAATGCAAAACTGACAATGTATCCGGGTGTTGGCCACAATTCGTGGGCAAGGACATATGATGGAACAGGAATGGGAACAGAAAGTACTGATTACGATGCATTTGACATGAGTATTTACAACTGGATGTTTCAATATGAATGGCATCAGTTTTTAGATTAAAATGTACTCTATTAACTTGTTTAACCGGGATTAGGGATTAGACATTAGGAATGAAGTAAACTAATGGCTAGCTTCAATAAACCCTGGTTTAAAGCAACTTAGTAATTGAACCAAAGTGGTTTGTAAAGCTTCTATATTTTCCTACAAATCAACTAGTTGCTTTTTGTCGAATTATGCAATTGTACAATGGAGGTTTAAAATACTACCTTTTTGGATGCTAGATAAAAAAACTGAAATAAGTTTACAGTAGGAAGACACTATGCGGAAATATCAGAAATTAAATTTGAGGATTTTGAAAGTTTGCTTGATTTAAGATGTTGCCGTAAATCTTTGCTCAAACACTCCAAATCAACAACAAGTGAAGAAAGTTGATTCATCTGAATTGGCGATGAAGACTCTAGTAACTGTTCAACAAAGCTCAAAATCTCCCGTTCTTTTTTAATCAATTCATTAAAATCGCGCTCATCAATCTTAGCCCAATTACTAATCTGGTAGTCATTAATTGCCCTGACAATCAGGTTAAACTGCCTGGCTAATACAACTTTATCTGTATTTGATAAGAATTCCATTTTCTGTGATAAGAAAAAATGATCTGATTTTGATTAATATTTACATATTAATTACATTCCGGCTTAAAATGTTACCCCCCAAAACCAGTTTTTTTTAGAAAAAAACATCCAGACAATGTAAACAGACAAATAAAAGCTTTCGAAAAGAATAAATTTACCGAAAACTTCTAATTTCTTTATACAATTCAAAAATATACTTAAGGTACAAAGCCAGTAAGATTACAAAAATGAATACTCCTGCAAATCCAAAAAGAAAATGCCCCAGGGCTTTGGAATAAGGACTAATCAATTTCATTGATAAAAAGGTAGCTAAAGCCATAATTGTTATCATTACAATAACATAAACCACCTGATTTTGCTCCGAATTTAATTTACCCACTTTTGTATTATCTTAAATTTACAATATTCAATAATCAAACAATGCACCATTTTTACAAAAAGGTAAAAAAAAATGGGATGTATAAAAAAAAATCTCAAAATTGCAATAGCTATTTAGATGTTATAGAATATGTGAAATAATTTCCATGGTAACAATTCTACATTTACTTTTGTAGCTCAATTAGATTAGCATTAAGTTAATTGATTAGTTAGTTTTAGGTTAAGGTTAGAAAGTGCTACCTCCGGTAGCACTTTTTTATTTTCCCTACCTCGCATTTACAACACATAATTAATAAAACCATTTCTAAATAAGGCAGTGTATTACTATCTTTGCAATAATTTTAGATAAACCAACAACTGAGTTAGCAGTAAATGATTTCTTAAAACTAAAATTTTGTAGCACTACTAAAGATATCCAGATGAATTTTGAACATATAATTAAAGAGAAAGCTCAAGAAGCTATAAAAAACCTATATAAAACAGAAGTTAATATAGATCAAATACAGGTACAAAATACCCGAAAAGATTTTGATGGTGATTATACAATTGTTACTTTCCCACTTTTAAGATATTCGAAAAAATCTCCCGAAATTACGGCTGAAGAATTAGGGAGATATCTTATTGAACATATAGAGCAAGTTGTTGATTTTAATGTAATTAAAGGCTTTTTAAACATCGATTTAGGGCAAAATTATTGGATTTCGGAATTTAGAAAAGCATATGAAACCAATAAGTTTGGGATAACCCCTGCCAATGCCAACTCAAAAACTGTGTTGGTTGAATATTCATCACCAAATACAAACAAACCACTGCATTTGGGGCATATCAGAAACAACCTGATTGGTTTTTCTATTTCAAAAATACTTGAAGCAGGTGGAAAAAAAATAATCAAAACAAATATTGTAAACGACAGGGGTATTCATATTTGCAAATCAATGTTGGCCTGGCAAAAATGGGGTGCTGGCGAAACTCCGGAGTCTTCTGAAATAAAAGGTGATTTTTTGGTTGGGAAGTATTATGTAAAGTTTGACCAGGAATACAAAAAAGAAATTGAACAGCTCATAAATAGCGGTCAGACAAAGGACGAAGCTGAAAAAAATGCGCCGTTAATCAATGAAGCCCGTGAAATGCTAAAAAAATGGGAAGCCAATGATGAAAAAGTAATAAAACTTTGGGAAACAATGAACTCATGGGTTTATGACGGTTTTGACGTGACCTACCAAAAACTGGGTGTTGATTTTGATAAAATTTATTACGAATCAGACACTTACAAACTTGGAAAAACCATTGTAATGGATGCATTAGAGCAAAACAAGCTTGAGCTGAAAGAAGATGGCAGCGTTTGGGCCAACCTTGAACCTGAAGGTTTAGACAAAAAAATCTTGCTTCGTTCCGACGGAACTTCTGTTTACATGACCCAGGATATTGGTACGGCTTGCATAAGGTACAAAGATTTTAAATTCGATGAACACATTTATGTAGTTGGTAATGAGCAGGATTACCACTTTAAGGTACTAAAATTAATAATGGAAAAACTTGGCTATGATTGGGCCTCAAATATTTACCATTTATCTTATGGCATGGTTGAACTACCTGAAGGAAAAATGAAAAGCCGCGAGGGTACTGTTGTTGATGCCGACGACTTGATTGAAGAAATGAACTTAACTGCACGAAAAATTTCAGATGAATTAGGAAAACTCGATGGCCAGAATGAAAAGGAGGTAAATGCAACCATAAATAAAATAGCCATGGGGGCTTTAAAGTATTTTCTGTTAAAAGTTGACCCTAAAAAAAACATGGTGTTTAATCCAAAAGAGTCAATTGATTTTAATGGAAATACTGGACCATTTATCCAATATACCTATGCAAGGATTCAATCGGTTAAGGCAAAAGCAGCAGAAAAAAATATTGAATATAAATCATTTGCTGAAGATTTAATTTTAGATAAAAAAGAAGTACAACTGATTAAAACTTTGCAACAATTTCCGAAAACAATAGCTGAAGCAGGGAAAGAACTAAACCCTTCATTTTTAGCAAATTATATTTATGAATTGGTAAAAGAATACAACCAGTTCTACCATGATTTCAGCATTTTAAAAGAGCCCAATGACGACTTAATGAAATTCAGGTTGCAATTATCGCACTTATCAGGTGAGGTAATTAAAAATGCAATGGAATTATTGGGTATAGGAGTTCCGGAAAGGATGTAAAATAGTGGAAATTGGTATATTAGAAATTAATCAAAAGTAAGTTCTAATATACCAATATACAATTACACCTATTAAATTGGCAATCCTAAAATCAAAATAGAAATTCGATAATCACCATCAGCCAACCGATGTGCATACTGAACTCCCAACTCAAGAGGATACCTGATTCTGAAAACATTAAACTCAAAACGGATACTGCCACCTACTGACTCATAGGTAACATTAGAGTCGCCCAGACTACCACCTGCATAATCGTAAAATCCGCCCAGGCGTATGCGCTTAATATAAGCCAAAGGCCCCAAACTTAAATCAGGTGACCATAAAGGCAATTGGTAATCAACGCTTAACTTATTAAATTGATCAAGCGTAACGGAGGTATACCCACGTGCAAAACTTGTTTTTTTTGAAAAGTAATACCAATCTCGATTATTTTCATCATAGCTTAATTGTTTTTCATACGCTGCTCCAACTTTTATACTGTTATTTGCAAGCAAACCCGGAAAATAAAAATTACCCCGGGCTGAAAACAAATAACCTTCGTACCTGTCATCGTAAGGCATTATCCTTTTATAATCAAGGTTGATAAATTGTCCAAATTTGGGGGCAAAATCACGCCACGCATAATTTCTGTAATTCATGAATGAAACAGATGCATACAAGGGTGTAAAATTACCAGTAAAAGTTTCGTCAAGGTACCTGACAGGTTTTTCATCTACATAAGTAAATTCTAATCCACCTCCAATTGATAAGGTTGTATTTGTTACATTCCGCGAAAAGTTAAATGGTACCGACAAACCTGCTTTTACACTCAACTCCTTCCAGTTTAAATCTAAAACCCCATTTTCAAGCTGATAACTTTGTTTCATCTCGCCAAAAGTTGATGTTACCGAAAGAATGGGATAGAATTTTGAGTAAGTAAAGGACACATAACCTGCACTAGTTTTTTCATTGGTATTGTACAAGTAACCACCAGTTAACGCAATGGTATTCAGGTAATTATTAGAAATTAATCGCATATAAATGTAGGGCGGCACCGCAAAAGGTCCCCAGGAATGAAATTTAATGGCATCTTTGAACTTTTTATACCTTTCAACTGGATATTTTTTTTCAGGGATAACAGCCTCGTCAATTGTTTGGCCTCCCTCCTGCTCCACAAGTGGCTGATAATAACTAGGTTCGGTATTTACTACGCTTTCAACCTTTTTCCATTTGGTTGGATCCACATCAATTTCGGCAATATCAAACCCATTTTTTGTGTATTCCTGGTAAATCATTTTTTTTCCATCTGGCGAAACATCAGCATTGTAAGCCCCAAACCGGCTTGATGTTACCTGAAACCTTTGCCCTGTGTTAATATCCACAGCGTTGATATTTCCAATACCAGAATAGTCGGAGTTATACAAGACATAATTTTTGTAAAAGACAGGCTGGCCAATATTGTCCCAATCATAATCAAGTATTTTTTTAAGCTCTTTCGTTTTGGTATCATAAATGGATAAAGCCGGGCCTTTATATTTTGCATGAGTGTATGCAATATATCTTCCATCCTCTGACCAAGCCGGAGTTCGATAATAATCTTGAAAACCATCTGGCTGTGGTATTACTTCTTTCAATTTGCCTGACTCAACATCTATCAAAACAAGCTGGCTCTTTTGCAAACTATCATGCTCCACTGCCACTATAGTTTTGCCATTGGGAGACAAGGCAGGTGACAAATACCTTCGCTTGAAAGTTAATCTTTTTTCAGCTTTGCTTGTTAACCCAAGTAAAACAATATCAGCATACGACCTTTCTCCCCATCTAATATCTGGAATAGTCCTTGTCCAGCACAAAATATCATTGTTCAAATCAAACAGGTTGGCATCAGTTTCTTTAATTTTTCTTTCAGTCCCATCAGGTTTTACTTCGTAAAAGGCTGCAATTTTATCCATGCTCCCTCTTTTGCAAATAATGCTTCCCGAATTACTGTACTTTGGATTTAAATAATTGGTGTAATTTTTCTTCTTTTTCGTATTAACTTTTCTGAATTCAGTAGGTTGAATAAGACTATCCTGCTTTTTCCAAAGAGTATCGTATTCGCTCATTGCATTTTTGTAAAACTTCTTTAGCCCACTACCTGTATATTTTTTAAGACTGCTACCAAAAGCATAAGGCCACCACGAAATTTTATTGGTCCGGGTAAGTACCTTGTCCCAAATATCAGTTCCGTAATTAACTCTTCCGTAGGCAGTTAATGGATACCCCAAATGGTAATGGCTCGGGTAATATCTTTTGTACGAACCCAAATAAGCCTGATCGTAAGTAAACTTCTCATTAGTAAGCAAATAAGTTCTTATGTTCATTGCAAAAGCAGGTATTCTGCCCCTTCCGCCCTTGGTCAATGCAGTTTCCATAACAATGGCATCGCCTTCAAAATACCAGTCAGGAATAGACCATCGCATCATAAACTGGCCCATATCACCAAAAAGATAAGTCATAAACCGGGTAAAATGTTGTTTGTTTTTAGCATATTGAACAATATGGCGATATTCATGAATCGACAAAGTCTGCATCCAATCAATACTTCCAAGGTTGGTGACAGTTTGTGGAGGGGTAAGGTACCAGCCCATTCTTCGGGGAGCCAAACCAGCAAATGCGTTTGAAGTATTTGAACGATTGTATAAAACCAACGAAACAGGCTTAGGCTGAACATCCAACGATTTTGTATTTAATGGATACACCCATTCCAAGGTGTTGGCAACTCTTTGTGCCTCATTTTCAATCTCATACGGAAAAACAAGTTCAAAGTGCTCCGACTTTAAACTTTTCCATAAAATAGTTGAAGGACTTTGTTTTTGAGCTTTGCTGACTATACTAATTAAAAGTATTACTAACAAAAGACTTCTCTTTTTCATCGCTAATTATTTTGATATTTTCAAAGATAGTTCAATCTTATTATTGGGCAAATTGTAATTACGAATACTAGCAGAGATGCACCAAAATTCCTATCAGAGTTTCAAATCAATATTTTTTTAGTTGTTAATTTAAAAACTGCCTTTAAAATTAAAAGTAGCTAAAAAAGCTTCCTGAACTTTTTAATGAATGGCAACAGCTTGGGTATTATATTTGTATTCTTTTGTTTGAAAGTAGATTTTTTTTTTAATTTGTATATAAAATTGTACTTTTATTAAATAATATGTTAATTTTTAGGAGGTTAATAAAATTTCAATTAGATATAAATTAGCATTTTCACTTCATCAAAGGCAATATGAAATTTAAAATTCAAACCAAGCTTCTTGTATATATTTTAAGTATCTCATCGTTGATATATTTACTGGCATTTGGTTATTTAAGCTATACCGACTACAAAGCATCAACTATTGAAGCAGAAAAACTTACCGATACTTATGCAGAAAAATATGCCAATAGCGTTATGCTTCAGTTGAATAGCGACATGGCAATTGCAAGAACACTTGTGCAGTCGTTTTCGCAATACAAGGCTTTTCATTTTGCAAAAAAGCAAGAGGTTTATTACGATATGTTAAGAAATGTGCTTGAAAAAAACCCACAGTTTCATAATGCAGCCTTAAATTTTGAACTATCAGAGATTGATAAGAACTACCTAAAAGATTTTGGAAGAGTTCGTTTCATTTATTTTAAGTCAAGCGGATTGATAAAATCACAAATCGACACCCTAGAAACAGAAGGAGATAATGTAGGCGGCCCCTATTACGATATGAAAATTAATCCGCGGGAAGAAATATCTGAACCCTATTTATTTTCCCCACCGAATAGTAAAAAAGAGCTTAGCCTGGTTTCGAGCCTATCGGTTCCGATTATGGATGATAAAAACTACGCAGGACTATTACAATTCGATGTCAACCTTGAACGTTTTAAAATAATGATTAACGAAATAAGGCCATATCCTGGTTCTTATGGCTTTTTGCTATCGAATAATGGTATTTTTGCAGCCATCCCTGATGAGAATAAAGTAAATGAATCTATTGATAAAGTAATGCCAGAAGAGAACCTTGAACAAAACATTGTTCTTAATATTAAACAAGGCAAACATTTTTCGTATATCAAAAAAGATTCATTAGGAAATTCCTACTATATCAGCTATTTTCCTTTAAAATTTGGAAAAGCTCCTGCCTATTGGTCGCTGGGAATAGCTGTGCCATATGATGTAATGCTAATGAAAGCAAAAGAAAACCTGAATTTTTCGATAGTTGTTGCTGTAATTGGCTTTATTTTATTACTGGTAGTTATATGGCTAATTTCAAAAAGTATATCAGTACCACTTTCTAAAACTGCTGCCGTAATTGAAAACCTGGCAAGAGGAAATATTTCTTCGGAACATAAGTTGCCGCATCAGGGCCAAGATGAGATATCGGATATTAACCGCTCTGTAAACACATTGATTGACAGGCTTGAAAACAACCTAAAATTTGCATTGCAGATTGGTAGAGGTAACCTGAATTACGATTTTAAACTAACAAGTAAAAATGATGATTTAGGCAAAGCATTGCTTGATATGCGCCGAAGTCTTAAGCAAGCCACTGAAGAAGAAAACCGAAGAAAAGCAACAGACCAGAGACTCAACTGGGCCACTCAGGGTTTTGCTAAATTTGGTGAACTAATGAGGGAAAACACAGATAAATTGTCTGAATTCTCTTACAACATTATTAGCAACCTGGTTCAATATTTACACGCCAGCCAGGGTGGGCTTTTTATTATTAACGACACCAAAAAAGACGATATTTTTATTGAACTATCAGCAAGTTACGCATACGACAGAAGAAAATATCTGGAAAAAAAGATAAAAATGGGAGTTGGTTTGGTAGGAAGATGTATTGACGAACAGGAAACCATCTACATGACAGATTTTCCTGAGGATTATTTAAATATATCTTCAGGACTGGGACAAGCCGTGCCCCGTTGTTTATTATTAGTTCCTGTTGTTTTTAACCAACAGGTTTTTGGTGTTATTGAAATAGCTTCTTTTAAAGAACTTGAAAAATACGAAATTGAGTTTGTTGAAAGAATTGGTGAAAGTATTGGTTCAACCGTTTCAAATGTAAAAATGAACGAGCAAACGGCGAAATTACTTGAAGAGTCAAAAATTCAATCTGAAGAGTTGGTTGCACAGGAAGAAGAAATGCGACAAAACCTGGAAGAAATGAAAACCACACAAGAAGAGCTGGAGAGGAAAGCTATTGATTATAAAGGTATTATAAATGCCCTGAACAAAGTTGCTTTGATTGCCGAATTTGATATGCAGGGAAGGTTAATTGAAATAAACCAGGACTTTTTAAGGCGTTTGAACAAAACTAAAGATGAAATGATAGGTACCTTTCAGGGGGCTTTTGCCATTACTAAAGAAGACAGAAGAAATCTGTTCAGGGACTTTTGGAACGATTTACGACGTGGAATGATTAAAAAAACCACTCAGCATTTAAAAATTAATGATAAAGATATCTTTCTATCAGAAGCATATACCCCAATTCTTGACAATGATGGTAAACCTTATAAAGTACTAAATATTTCAATTGATATTACCGAATCTATTGCAAAAAATAAAGAGCAAGTTCTTTAAAACCTTTAGGCAATTCGCAGTCTTCAGTTAGTAAAAGCACCACCAACTGAAGACTGAGGAGTACTACTTACTCCTCTTTAACAAGATCAAACTTATATTTTTTTGCAAAACTTTCCTGAACTTGAATCAACCTATTGAGCTCACTATCAGCCTTTTGGTTCGCTGTTTCAATTAGTTTTGCATATTCAGCAATTTCTTCATCGCCATATTTATCTGCTGGCAACTTTTGCAAACTTATAATTTTTTTATGCTCAACATCTAATATTGACTTATAGGTTTTAAATAATTGTTGAGCCCCTGCCTTAAACGTTGAATCTTCGCCAAATGGTTGCATTTTATTAATATAGTCAAGGCTTTCATTAACCTGGGTATTAGCAGCTGCATAGGCATTATCCATTTCTTCAGGTATATACTCATCATAACTATCAATTAATTCTTCTAACTTTCCAATTACCAGTTCGTTTTGTGTTTCAATATTATCACTATATTTAATTGCATCTTTAACAGTTGGGCCACACGAAACTAAAAGTGCAGCTGAAAAGAATAAAAGAATAAAAGTAAAATTTCTCATAAGTATGTATTTTTAATGGTTAACCTGTAATATGCTACAAATATAATAAAATGGATAGTTTGCCAAAAACAGAATAACGAAAGTAAAAAAGATTTACTCTGTATTAAGCTCAAACTTAAATTTTTTGGCAAATTTAGTTTGGATTTTCACTAATTCTTCTGTTGACTTTTCACAAGCATTATTTGCATCTTCAACGTATTTCTTATACTCCTTAATTTGCTCCTCACCGTATTGTTCTGCAGGTAGTTTTAAAAGCTTAATAATCCAGCTATGCTCATCCTCAAGCACCATTTTATAAGTTTTAAAAAGTTTGATTGCACTGTCTCTAAAAGTTGAATCATTCTTGAATGGAGCAAGTTTTATTGTTCTTTTAATTAAAGAATCAACCACAAACAAAGCCTTTGAGTGTGCAGAATCCATTTGTTGTGGTATAAAATTATCATAACTATCAATTAATGCTTCTATTTCAGATATGGCAATTTCGTTTAACTCCAAAATTTTATCGTTATACTTTATGGCAATTTCCACATTCTGAGCCAAAGAAGTAAAACCTATGAACAGCATCAGAAAAGCAATCTTTATTCTCTTCATTTTTTTCTTAAACTTTTACTCGTATTGCAAAAAAACTAAACATTGACTGACTGTGATTAAGGATAAACTCTTGCTAATAACCTGAGTTCGATTAAAAATATTCACACAGTTTGAATTAATTTTTAGCAGAAATTGCAACAAATTTTTGAAGGACTATCGGGATAGTTCTATAAAAATTGGTGTGATTTATGCAAAAACTAATCAAATCTAATAGAAAATTCGGAACTGCGAAGCACTCACCGGAGGTAATCACACCATCTCTGCACTAAAAATCCCTCAAAATAGCCCGCTATTCTTTCTACATTTTTAGCACATATCTGGTATAATTTCGAATTGCTGTGTTGAATATTTTATGTCGAACTCAGGTTATTACTATTTTTTATCTAAAAACCTTTCATAATCCTTATACAACTTCCTGCTCAACAAAATAGTAGCATGTCCGCGAGGGTAGGCAATTACATTATCAATACTATTTTTTAAAGCAAAATCCAATATTCTGCTTTTGCTGGTTAGCTGGTCATAATCAGCAAGTTGAATTTGTGTTTTTTTCGGTAAATTTAGTTGATAATTGATGGGGCTGATGGTTCGAAAAGCTTTAGCCAAAAGGCTGGAGTCTATTCCTGCATTGGCATATACTGGTAACAATGATTTTAATTCTTTATTTTGCATCATGGTATGTTCCCAGTCAATCAACGGAATCATCAGGTTCATGTGCTCAAATTGATGAAATTTTGAAGTCAAAAGTAAAAAAGAAGCACCCATGGAACCTCCCCAGGCACTAATTTCCTGTGGGTTTTGTTTTTCAAGGTATTCAAGCATGGTTCGTAACTCTCTGATGGCTTCCAATTGCAATTGAATATTTTGTTGAATATTGGAGCTGATAAAGCCTTCGCCGTTTTCTTTTTCAGGATGTTTTCTACTGAGATGATACGGTGGAATATAAACAACCACTGTGTACCCATTCGTAATTTCAGCAATAAAAAAATGCTTGATAAAGAAAAAAGCCAAATCAGAAACACCGAGGCCAGGCACCCAAAGTATAATTTTACCGTTTTCGAGGTTGTTTTTCCTGTACATGTAGAACCTTGCTGAATCAGAGGGGATTAGATGAGTGTTAAATGAGGCAAAAGTTGCTACTTCTTCAATTAAGGTGTCCGAAAATTCATTTTTCAAGCTCCAGTTTGTTCTGGAATTTATTTTTATGTCATTTACAAATACAGGTCTTGTATACTCACTTAAGTCAAAGTTATTTAGGAATAGTTTTAGCGAATCTGCATTGCCTGGGTCAAAATTTTCAAGCAGGTTTTGCTTTAATTTTTTAATGCTGTAATTGTCAACCGAGGTTAAAATTTGTTTGCTGAAAATGATGCTGAGTATACCCAGGATTAGGATAAAAACAAATGGGTAGATAAGCCATTTTGTATGTTGGCTTTTTCTTTTCAAAGTAGCATTATTTGTTAAAGTTACTCATTAAAAGTTTCTAAATACAATTAATGAGCAACTTATAACATTTAACAATTTTATTTGTTGTAAGTTTCCGCCAGTTTTAATGCATTGTATACATTTACAATACCTGCAGACTGACATAATTTGCTGAATTTCTTTTTTTTACCATTAGTTCCAGGAACATTTACTTTAAGTTCTGGGTATTTTACCGACGATTCCAAAATTATTTTCTTCAAATCTTTAGCTTTTAATTCCGGGTAGTAAGAAAGTACTAGTGCAGCCACTCCTGTAACAATAGGTGCAGCCATGCTTGTGCCCTGCAAATTTTTGTATTTGTTTTCGGGTACTGTTGAATAAATTTCGACACCTGGTGCAAAAACTGAAACTGTTTTTTCGCCATAGTTGGAGAAATTTGCTACAAATTCGTCAATGTTTTCCCACGAAGAGGCACCCACCTCAATCCAGTTACCAGCCCATTTTCCTGATTTTTCATATTCAGGGTGAGGATAATTTCTGTTTTCATCGGTGTTTCTGCTATCATTACCCGCTGCATGTATAATTAATACCCCTTTTTTTTCGGCATACTTAACTGCTTTGTCAACAACCTCTTTGTAGGGCGAATAGTCCTTTCCAAAACTCATATTAATAACCCGCGCCCCATTATCAACAGCGTAATAAATTGAATTGGCAACATCCTTGTCTCTTTCATCTCCATTTGGCACTGTACGCAATACCATTATTTTTACATCGGTAGCAATTCCATCCATGCCAATTGAATTGTTTCTGTTTGCTGCAATGATACCTGCCACATGTGTACCATGAAGAGCATCGGGGCCTTCTACTTTATTATTGCCATAATACCGTTCTTTTTTGTTTTTATAGTCATCGCCAACAAGGCTTCTCGGATCAAATTCAGTATTAAGGTTATATTCTAGTTGCTCATCATAGTATTCTATTCCTTCTTCCAGCCCTTCTTCGGTTATACCCATAGCTGTCATGGCACCCAGTACTTGTTTGGCTTTTATAAAATTTTCCTCATCACTTTCATGTGCATTCACTTCTTCAAGTGTGTAGGTATCTTTTTTAAGTGCTATTTTGGCAATAGAATCTGCAGAATTATAAGCATCTAAAAACTGTTTGTACAATGAAAGTTCAGTTTTTGCTTTAATTACCTCCTCTTCAAACTTGGTTTTAATTTCCTTGTAAAAATCAAATTCCTTACGTTCTTTACCTTTAAAATCGGTAGCAGTTTTATCTTCATATTTCTTTTTGTACTTTGCATAAAGACGCGTTATTTCCAAATTATCATGATTTATCATCTCACCTTTAGCATTGCCAATAAAGTTCCAGCCGTTTATATCATCAACATAACCATTTTTATCATCATCAACATTGTTGCCGGCAACTTCACCAGGGTTTACCCAAATTTTACCTTCTAAATCTTCATGTTCAATATCAATTCCCGAATCTATAATGGCTACAATAACTGTTTTAGTTTTTTTGTTGCCAAGTAATTCGGCATAGGCCTTTTCGGTGCTTATTCCTCTCATATTATCTACCTGATAATCAAGATTAAACCAGTTTTTAGGGGCTTTTGTAATAGTGTCTTCCAGCTGCACAAATGTGTTGTCATTAACACAATATTGCGCTTTTGAAAAAGTAAAAACACTTAATAGTATTACCACTACAAATACTTTTCTATACATATTGTTAAAATTTAGTTATTTCAGAAACAAAGATAGTAGTTTTTCAATATTCGGCTTTTCTGCTTTTATAAGTTTGACGATTTAACATATTGTCTCCACGAGTTACCAAAAAAAACTAGATCTGTTCGATTAATTTTCTAATTTTGGTTGACTAAATTTTCAAATATAAATTAAGTTACAATGTTTAAAAATAAAACCACCATTTTAGTTACCGTTGGTGTATTAATAGCCATAGTTATTGGTCTTCAATTTATTAAAAATCAAGAAAGTAGCGCACCCGAAATTGCCAGGGTGGTTCCTGAAGACGCAGCTTTAGTAATAGAAACTACAAATTTTGTATCTCTGCTTAAGAGCTTCAATAACAAAAACCAGTTTAAATTTGAGTTTGCTGAGTTAGAGGAATGGGATGGGTTATTTGGGGGTGCCGCCTTGATTGATTCAATAATAAGGGTGAACAAAGGCCTTGATAACCTGCTTGAAGGCAAAAAAATTATTATTTCGGGTCATTTATCAGCTAACCACCGATTAGATTTTCTGTATGCATTTCAGCTTGAAAGTGAAAAGCATCTTAACTTAATTAAACAGGCAATCAAAAATTTAGGTGACAGTGCAGTAAATTTGAGAAAACGGCTCTATGAAAATCAGAACCTGATAGATGTAACCTATTCAATGCCAGACGGAAAGCAGAGCTTCACCTATACAGTTGCCGATGGCGTATTTATTTTCAGCAAGTCAAAAATACTTACAGAAGCGGCTGTTCGAAGGTTAGGATCGGGTTTTTCATTACTTACAAACAAGGGGTTTCAAAAAATTGTTGAAACTTCGGGGAAAAATGCCGATTTAAATATTTATATTAACTATAAAAACTTCCCGTTGACTTTTAAAAACCTTTTGTCTGACAGAAGGGAAAGTTTCTATGATTTTTTTAGAGGTTTTGCCTCATGGACAGGCCTGGATATGGTCTACAAAAACGATGCTTTTTTAATGAGTGGTTACACCTTTGTAGATGACTCACTCAATCAATATCTTAACTCATTTAAAGGGCAAACTGCATTAAACAACGACTTTTTATCTACCTTGCCAGGTAATACATCTGCCTTTATTGCTTTTAACCTTTCAAATCCGGTTTTATGGAAAACCTCTTACATAGACTATTTGCAAAAGAAAGGCGCTTTTGCAAAGCGAGACCGTGAGCTTCAGCGGATATCTGGCAAATATAAAAAGGATATACAAGATTTGTTTTTTAACAATATTGAGGGAGCTGTGAGTGCTGTTTGGATGACCAAAAATCTTTCGAGCGGAGAACAGGATGTGATTGGAATAATGGAACTGAGTGATGCCGAACAAATGAGTGAGGAGCTAACAGAAATGTACAAAACGGATAGCACCGCTTCTATTATCCCAACTCAACAGGTCGGTGGACTAAAAGCCTTTCCTGTAACTGAACCTGGTATGTTAAGTGTTTTGTTTGGAGATGTTTTTTCCAAGGTAAAGGCCAACTATTATTTAATTTATAACGGAAAACTTGTTTTTGCCGAAAGTGTTTCAGCTCTAAACCTATTTTTAAGAAAGGCAAAGTCGGGAACGAGGTTGTTAGACAGTAAAGAATTTATCTATTTTTCCAAGTCAATGTCTTCAAAATCAAATATATACGCTTATATTGATTTTGGCAACTCACAAAAGGTATTTGAAAATAACCTCAACCACAAATACAAACAAATTTACTCCGAAAACAGTAATAAATTTTCGAAAATACAAGCTCTGGCTGTTCAATATGGCCTATCAGGTGATATGGTTTTTACTAATTTTTACACCAATTTTAGTCCCAAGTTTAAGAAAACGAATGAGAATATTTGGGAGGCTCAATTGGATACCTCATTTTCAATGAAACCTACAATTGTTAAAAATCATAATACTGGCAATAATGAAATCATCTTGCAGGATAATGCAAATCGGGTAGTTTTAATAGGAGCCTCGGGCAAAGTGTTGTGGAAAAAGCAAATAAATAGCAAAATTATTAGCGAAATCCACCAAATTGATAAGTACAAAAACGATAAACTTCAATATTTATTTAACACCCACTCACATTTGTATTTAGTCGACCGTAATGGAAATGACGTAGAGGGTTTTCCGATTAAGTTTAAATCACCGGCAACCAATGGAATAGCCGTATTCGACTATGAAAATAATCGTGACTACCGAATACTGGTGGCCTGTGTTAATAAGCAAGTATACCTTTTAACGGCTAATGGTGGAAGAGTGGACGGATGGACATTTGGCCAAACCAAAGGCATCGTGCATCTACCTGGACAACATTTTGTTGATAATGGCAAAGATTACATTATTTTTGCCGATGAAATGAACACCTATATTGTTGATCGCCGTGGTACAACACGTGTAGCGCCAAAATCTCCTTTTCCAAAGAGCAAAACAACTCCTTTCTTTTTTGAAAAAGGAAAAGAGGTTAAAGACAGCCGTTTTGTTACAACAGGTAAAAATGGTGATGTTTATTTTATTTTTCTTGATGGTGCCGTTAAAAAAATGACGCTTGGTGAATTTACTGAAAATCATCGCTTTGAATATCAGGATATTGATGGTGATGGGAAAAAATATTTTATATACACCGATGAGAACAAACTTTTGGTTTATAACAGGGATAAATCATTACGATTTGATTTTAAGTTTGAAAATAACCTGAAAAATTCATTAAATTTATATACATTTAATAAAGGAGTAAAATATATTGGTGTTTCGCCGGATGGATTAAACAAGGTGTATTTAATAACACCAAAAGGTAAGGTTGCAGCCGGTTTTCCTATGCACGGGAACGGTCCTTTTAGCATCACCAAACTGGTGCCAACAGAAAAAGGAGAGGATTTAAACCTTGTTACAGGCAATACCGATTATTACCTATTTAATTACAGATTGGTAATAAAATAACAGGGCAAGACAACCAAGAAGCAAATTATTTTGTCATAAAAGTAGTAACTTGTATGATAATTTGGTTACAAAACATCAAATAAGTATTACAGGTTTTAAAAGACTTATAGTATGGGAAATGCAAAAAAACATATACAGATGAAAAATTTGTTAACATTGGCATTGGCTTTTATTGTGGCAATGCTTTTACAATCATGCAGCAGCCAGTTCGATTTTGAAACAGATAAGTTGTCAAACAAAATTGATCAAACATCAGACTGGGCAATACCGCTTGTTAATGCAGAAATTACATTATCAGAAATATTAGAAAAAAATGGAGATATTGAACAGTATTTAATTACCAATGATGATGGTTTTTTAACGCTTATTTTTGAAGAAGAACTGACACAGTTAGAACCTGGCGAATTTTTTGATGAAATTCCAACAGGGGGCGAATATTCAGGAACAATTGATGAAACTATTAATTATTCTATTGAAACCCAGGTGTTAGAGCTGGGCCTGGATAAATTTTTAAATGAAGGCTCTTTTTATATATCTGACCCCAAAGTAATAGTTACTTTAAGAAATTATTGGGACATTGGTGCCAGGTTTAAGCTGACTGACTTTTATTATTACGAAGAGGCAGCTTCTGATCCGATTGCATTAACTGGTCCAATAACTGAGTGGACTGAAGTTACAAGATCCACAGCTGGAGAAGAAGCTTTGACCGTAATTCGACTGGAAAATAGTGATATACCAGAAGAAAACACCAACATTGATGAACTTATTTCAGCCATGCCTCACCATATTTCTTTTGGTGCCGATTTTGAGACAACGGTACCAAATGAGGCCTATACTGTACCAGAGAATGCAGTTAATACGGTAGATTTAAGAATAGAAATACCCCTTGATTTAAGTTTTGAAAACCTGGTGCTTACTGATACCCTTGATTTTAGCCTTGGCGAAGACTTAGATAGTGATACTGCAGTAATTGAGTCGTTTAGCTTTAAAGTGAATGTTAATAATGGATTTCCATTTGAGCTGGCATCGCAAATATACTTTGCTGATGAAAACTATGTTGTTATAGATTCAATATCAAATGAAGGATTAAGTATTGTTGCAGGTAATTCTACAAATGGAACTAACAGCCCGGTTCTTACTGAAAACGAAATTGTTGTTGAAAACCAGAAGATCTCCAACCTTATTAAGTCAAAATACTTAATCCCCAGGTTTGAGTTTAATTCTCGAAACGCTTCTTCGGGAGAAACCGTGAAGCTCTACCCTACTTATGCAATAGGTCTGAAACTGGGAGCCAGGGCAAAATTTAAAATTAAAACAGACTAGCAAAATCATATATCAAATCATAGTTGACCGAAAAAATACGAAAAAATGCAAAAAAAAAGAACCTTATACATTTTTCTGATACTCTGCTTTGCCTTATTTGGACAACTATCTTATAGTCAGCCAAATACATTGTACTACATGGATGGAATTCATCAATCCAGTCAGTTAAATCCAGCCTATCAAAACCCATGCAATGGCTTTGTTGCATTACCCATAGTATCAGATATGAATTTTATGATGGCAAATACTGGTTTTGATTACAACGATTTTATTCATTATGGTACTGGTCTGCAAAAAGACTCGCTGGTGATGGATTTCAATAACCTGAAAAATAAGTTGGGAAAATCAAATTACTTTTTAATGAACATGGATATTCCACTACTTGGTTTTGGTTTTTGGGCAAAGAACACTTATGTTACTTTTAGTATTTATAACAAAACCCGCATGAGGTTTGCATACCCCGAAGATTTGATAAAACTGGTTGATGGAAACGGAAATTATTTAGGTGAAAGCAACCCAATTAACATTGATGGTTTTGGCCCGTTTGTGATGAATTACAATGAAATTGCCCTGGGGCTTTCGAAACAAATTACACATAGGCTGACAATTGGTGGTAGGTTAAAATTACTCCTGGGGAATGTGGCCATGGAAAGCCGTAAAAGTGACGTAAAACTATACACCAACGAAACGGATTACAGCATGCGGCTTGAAACAGATTTTCAAGTCAATGCATCGGCGCCATTAACATATGAATATGATGGAGACGGAAATATCAGTAGTGTCGAATTTGATGATTCACAATTATCTTCTTCTGCATTTTCGACAAAAAATATGGGCCTTGGGCTTGACCTGGGCGCAACTTACCAGTTTAACGATAGAATTAAGCTCTATGCAAGCATTACAGATTTGGGTTTTATTGGATGGAAAAACAGCACGAAAAATCTGACACAAAGCGGAACTTTTGAGTTTTCGGGCTTTAACCTCGATTCGGTGTGGACAGAAAGTGATTATGACGAGGCAGAAGCGTTGGCTGATAGCCTTGCTGATTTTTTTACTTTTTCGGATAGTGACACTAAATTTACCATCTGGTTGCCCACTAATATCTACCTGGGTGGAACTTATGAACTAATTCCTGAAATTAACTTTGGTTTTTTGTCAAAAACCTTCTTTTACGATAGAAAAATTCATCAGGCGTTTACACTTTCGGCCAATTTTAATCCTGCAAAAAAAGTACAGGCAAGTTTATCGTACTCAATTATGAACCGAGATTATAAAAATATTGGTCTTGGAGTAAGGCTGGCAGGTTTTTATTTTGTTACCGATTATCTTAATTCCTTTTTTTGGCCTAAAAACTCAAAAAGTGTAGGATTCCATTTTGGGTTCAACATGAATTTTGGCTGTGGCAAACGCGATAACTATTCAATGATTAAAAACAAAAAGCCCAAAAAGGATATTGATTTTATGTAGGTTGAGACTGAGGTCGAGGTCGAGCTCAAGGTTGAAAGTAAGTTAAGTTGAATTTCGATAATATTTGCTAATAAAACAATAACTTACTACTTTTGCACGCACTTAAAAATTTGTCAATTGTTTACTAAGTTCTAATTACAAATTTCTAAGTCCCAGATAATGGCCCCATAGTTTTGGCTTACACCAAGAGGGGCATTGAAAGAATATGAAAAATACTGTAATGTGAAGATAGTTAATTAACCTCATTGCATTTAATTGGCCCCATAGTTCAAGGGATAGAATAGTTGTTTCCTAAACAATAGATCCAGGTTCGAGTCCTGGTGGGGCTACTGACAAAAACAGGATAAGCCACTACAAACTAATTGTTTATGGTGGCTTTTTACTTTATTTTTCCACCAATAGCTTAATTACTTTTTTACCTGTTTCTTTGCTTTTTATAACTAAAAAATAAATTCCATTTTGGTACTGTCCCATGTAGATTTTATCTTTTATTATTTTGCTTTCTGTATAGTAGGTTTTGTGGTGCAGTTGCTGACCAGAATTATTGTATATTTCCAGTTCAAACTTTTCGGATAGGCTTTTTGCATACTCAAAATGCAGAAAGTCTTTTATTGGATTGGGCCAGGCCTTAAAAAGTAGGTCCTTACCTTTAAAATCAGCACTCAAAACCGACTTAATTTCAATTAAAACCGTATCGGAATTTGAACAATCATTAACATCTGTTACCAATACAGAATATTCATATTCACCAACTCCCAGTATACCATCAATAAGTATTTGCTGCGTAGTTTCATCTGTACTCCATAAATAGCTTTCAAATCCTTCACCAGCATCCAATGTTAAGGTTTCATCTGTACCAATTGATTTATCCGGACCAATATCAACAACCGGGAGATCGTTGATGTTTACAGTTATTTCGTTACTTGTAACCTTTTCAGGGTTGGCACATTCTGCTGAAGAAATCACTTCAAGGCTTACAATATCCTGATTATCAAGGCTATTTATCGACAGGTGGCTTTCATTACTTCCGATATCATACCCGTTTACCAACCAGTTATAGGTAGGACTACTTCCCCCATAGAATGTGCTTTGTGAGAAAGATATTGTATCACCTTTACAAAAGTTTTTTAAGTTGGCATTAGAGCTAATATGTACTTCGGGAGTGATATCTTCACCGACCGTGACACTGTATACTGAATCGAACTCATTAATACAGGAAGTAGCCAGGTTTTCGGCTAGTATTTTTATATTAGTAGTTGTATTTAGTATTCCTGTAGGTAGATGAATGGTGCCCGCTGTACCATCGGTTGAAGAACCAATAGGCATTCCACTATCATCATCCACCAAAAGATAAGCAATACCTGGTTCTGAGTTTTCAATCACAATATTGGTTGAGCCTGATGCAGCGCATATCGCTTCATCTTCTAAAACAACATTAATTACCTGTTGCTGGTAAAGTACCTCAATTTCATCGTTGCTAAGTGCTCGTTTGTAAATCCGGATATCGTCAATTGAACCCGCAAAATACAAGTTACTGCATGCAGGCCACAATTCCAGGTGTCCGTGAGCTACTTTCCAATACCCTGAAATAGCTTTTCCATTAGTAACTGGTGCTATACCATCTTCAAATTGCCCATCAAGGTATAGTTTCATCCCTTCTGGCGACAAACTGGCTGCTGCAAGGTGCCAACTACCGTCATTGCAAGCTAACGTTGAAACAAGCACGTTTTTTGCCCCATTGTCTATACCAAAGCATAGCTTTCCATTATCATCAATGTAGAAGCAACGTCCAAAATCAGTACTTGAATTATTCATCCGCTCGCTATCAAAACCAAGTATTGGCCCGCTGGTGCTGGTTTTAAACCAAACAGCAATGGTGAAAGTATCAGGACTTTGGAACTGTTTAGAACTGTAAATGTAACTTTCGATGCCGCTAAACCTGAACGCGGAATAATTGTCATCCCTGTCTTTGCACTGACTGGCACCATTAATTCCTGCATTGTTTCCATAACCAGATTCATCGGTACCCCAACTATCAAATTGCCAGTTGGTAATTAAACTATCTGTAGTAATTGAAAGAGGCTGGCCTGGTTCGTATGCCGAATGTTTTGCAACCACCTCTATTCCATTGGTTTGAATGGTGCAACTTTGATTGGTTACTTTTGCTTTATAGGTTCCACTTTCAGTAGCATTGTATGTTAAAGCATTTGCCCCGAAAATTTCTTTGTTATTATGCGTCCACTGGTAAGTATAACCTGTTCCTGTTGATAGTTCAAGTGTAACGCTGGAGCCTTTACAAAACTCGGTGTTGGATAATGCAGTAATGTCCGATGTTGTTGGTTTTTCGCTGTAAGTCACTTGAACACTTTCAGATTCACCAGTGCACCCGTTTTCTGTAACCTTAACCGAATAAGCCCCATTTTCATTGGTCGAAAAGGAATTATTGCTTTCACCATTTATTTCAAGCCCATTTTTTAGCCATTGGTAGTTGCTGTATTCCCAGTTGGTGTATAAATAGGCATTTCCATCACCTGTGCATTTATCTGTTGATGAACTACTTATGACTGGCGAAGGGCATTCATCCGGAAAGTCGATCTTTAAAGAATAGGCTCCTTCTGCATTACCATATTGATTGGTCCCATCAGCAACAAGATAATAAGTAATACCAGCAATAACATAAAACTCCTGCTGCAAGGTATCACTCATTTCATGATACAGCGCGAAAGAATTAATACAGGCATTTTCGTTGCAACCCGATAAAAGTATCAGGTTTAAATTACCGTCAAGTACTTCAGTAAAGGTTAATTTTGCCATACCCGAAAAGGAAGGGGTAAACTCATGAATAACCTCTTTGTTTTCAAGGCCAAAAAACCAGCTGTAATCCGAAATGTTCGCACTTCCATTAGTACTTGTGTTTCCATGGTACCAAACTCCGTTTTGCAGGCCTACAGCAGATGAACAATTCATGACTCCGGCATTGGGCACTTCAAAACTTGTAAATGTTGTATTTAGCAACTCATTTGTTTCTGTTACATCATTATTGGCATCTACTTTTAGGATTATAAACTTCATTCCACCACCTACTGACAAAGGTAAATTTAGCATTGTTGAAATATTTGATGTACTTTGCTGGTTTAGTGCTTCAACAGATTCATTTCCTACCAAAGTGTCTTCACTGCTAAGTGTTTTATCATCAGATACATAAAAATTCAAGACACTCTCTGGGGCAGAAGAATTTCCAATATTTCGGATCACTGCATCCACCTTCATTTTCGCCCCTGCAACAACATACATTGGGCGCACTTTTGCGTCTTCAACAATTAAATCGGCCTGGTTATCGGGGCAGTTAACAACTAGCGTATAATTACCTTCGGCACCGTACCTGCCATCAACCAAAATATAATAGGTGCCTGCTTCGGTATCATCTGCAAAAGCTATAGAATCGCCAGCAGCCAATGTGGAATTTCTGTTGGCATATTGTAAAATAAAAACATCTAGGTTTTTGCCCTGAGTATTGGTAATTGATGCCGAAATACGGCCGGGGTAGGAAGTAGTAATTTTATGTACTTTTTCTTTTCCTGTACTTTGCCATGCGGAACCATTATACACATTCACAATATTTTCTCCATCAGTAGTGGTGCCATTGTATGCAGAACCACAGCTAATTACAACAGCACTTGTGCTATCAAGGTCTGTTTCCATGGTTTTAGGCACTGCACCTACAAGGGCTGCTTGCGAATTGCTGAAATCATTACCACCCGGTGTTAAGTCGTTTAAATAAAAATAGCCATTGTAGGAACCACCCCAACCCCAGTTAAAGTGGAAATAATCATCATCCTGGTACCCATCGCAATTAAATGCATGGCCACCTGTGCCATTGCCAACGTAATACAGGGGGCGGCCTTCGTCAATTTCCCTTTTTAGCAGGTTTTTCCAATCTTCTTCGGTGTAGGCATACTTGTGGGTGTACAGTGTGTTGCCTGAGTATTTAAAATAATTGATAAGCGAATTTTTAGGTGCACCCCCCGAAGCTCCTGAACCACTTGGCCCATAGTTCATGTTTACGGCTACGCCACAGTGATAAAGCAAGGTAGCTATATCGGTATTATGACTTGAAAGAGATGAGGGCATGTTGCTCCAATCGTAAGTAGTTGCTCCAAAGTTTGCACTTTGCACACCATAAACGCTATGTGTGTAACTATATTCGCCAACACCCTGATCAGGGTAATTGTAATATTTCATTATTTGTGCTTGCGCAGTTGCCACACAACCTGCCCAAACATGACCTCCTGAGCCTCCGCTGGCAGTTTCAGGGCACAGTGCATTGTAGTATGCACCCTGGTTCCAGGTAGTTGTAAGCAAGGGGGCAACATTTTTTGTAGATGATTTTGCTCCTTTTAAAGCAAGTTTCTCAGCAAATAAAGGATCGGAATACTTTTCCCAAACAGCTTTTGTTTTTAAATCGCTGGTTGAATGTGACTGATGAAGAAGTTTTATTTGATTTCTATAAACATCTAACCACTCGTTAACAGCAGGAGGAGTTGTTTTTTCATTGAAATTTTCTTTTAATGAGTAGGCTAAAACAGGATGAGCAGCTTTGTTTCCTGCAATAATCACAAACCCTTTATTGTTCTCATTATTAAAAATATACAGAGTCTTTGATTGGTTGTTCTTATGAAGTTCCTGTTGTGTTTTGAACTTCACCCCAACAGGTTTGCTACCTTTGGTAAAAAGATAGTTTTCAACAAAAAAATTATGTGCAACTATTCCAGCTTCACTTTGTGAAACTTGTTGTGCAAAAATGCTTATGGGCAACACACAACAAATAATGAGTAGAATTTTTTTCATAGTAGAAGATGTAAAGTTATTAGGTTATTACCAGAAAGACTTTACTACCTCATAATTTGTTGCACCATGTTGAAGTTTAGATTTCTACAGTTAAAAATAAGCGGCAAGTTCGTTCAATTTTCTAGCCTGTCCTGGTAATTTTGAAGCCCACTGGCCAATTACTTCGGCACTACCAGCGTTTTTTTGAGTAATTGTGTTCAATTGTTGAATCGCATCATTGATTTGTTCAGATCCTACAGCCAGCTCTTTACTTGCCAAAGAGATTTCCTTAATAAATGTGCTATTTGATCGGCAGCAACACGACTGTTTTCAGCTAGTTTTTTTAACCTCTTCGGCAACCACGAAAAACCCTTTCCTAAATTCACCTGCCCTGGCGGCTTCAACTACAACGTTTAATTCTAAGAGATTAGTTTGGAAGGCTTTGTCGTTAATAATTGAAATTTTTTCAGCAATCTCCTTGGTTTGATCTAAACTAAGTTTAGAAACTTTGGGCACAACTTATGGAACGAGGCGACCGCTCTCATGACCAGAGGGAATAATGTCAAAGGATTAGTCCTTTTTTTTGGGAATGACCATTTGGCATTCGTTTTACAAAGGTTTAAATACAAAAAAAGCCTACAACAAAATGCTGTAGGCTTTTAAAATAGTGGTAAATGTTATTCTTTTTTGTCTACAATTACTTTGCTTTTTTTAACTGTATATGCAATAATACCCAAAAGCATCAGCACCACAAGAATGGAAGTTCCTAGCGCCACTTTTTGGCTTACAGCATAGGTTTTAGGCTCGAACTTAAATTCAATGGTATGTACACCCTCAGGCACTATTAATGCCCTTAAAATATAATTCACCCTGATATGCTCGGTTTTAAAGCCATCAATATAGGCATTCCAGCCCTTATCGTAATAAATTTCGGAAAACACAGCTAAACGTTCTCTTTTGGTAGCAGATTTATAGGTTAAATGATTAGGTTTATAGGATGTTAGCTCAATATACCCTGTATCCAAGGAGAAAAACTCGGGCTCTGGTAACTTTTCAATTACGTCATCAAAACGTTTATCAATAATTGCCGTTTTTTTCGGGTTGAATTTATTCAATTGAGCAATTTCTTCGTCTGCATTGTTTACCAACTCATAATCATCAACAAACCAGGCATGGCCAAGGGCACTCCAGTTCATTTCGTACTCGTTGGTTGCATAAATGATGTATTTTGTATTTAACATATTTATCATGTTCATGCGACTTAACACTTGCGAAATGCTATTTGTTGTATCATTCTTGTAGGCATAGGCAATGGTTTGAAGCTCCCTACCCAGGTGATTTTCAATCACTTCCTGGTACCTTCTAAGTTTTGCGCCATGATAACCACCAATTGATTTGTGAAAATAAGGTGTGAATCCATCGTTAAAAGGACTGTGCAAGAAACTTAGCACCCTGTAATCTGGATCCTTGTCTTTAAGGATCATTTCATCTGCATCTGTTTTTGCAAAAGTACTGTTTTTCAACACCCTTTTTTTAACAAACATCTCGTTGTTAAGGTATCTTTTGTCGATGGTCCACATATCAAAAAGCACCAGAACAATTAATCCAATTACAAAATATTCTTTTTTGATTTTTTGAGTGTAAGTAAACGCCATTAAAAGCAAAGCTGATAATAAAATATAGGCAAAACTCCTGATAGCATCGGCTTTAAAAATATTTATTCTAACACTTTCGAGTCCTGAAATATAGGCGGCGTACTGATTGGTGGCCTGTGGGTTTTTGGCAATCTCACCGTCGAAAAAGGCTTTTTCGTTGGCACTTAAAAAATCGAAGAATGCTGTTGGTGCCAAATAAAACAACAAGCTGATACCGCCAGTAAGCCCAAATGCAATGTATAAATACATTTTATTTTCTTTCAAAATCTTAGGCTCTTCAACAATTTTTTTCACTACCAGCATGGCGCCTAAAACCGCTGCAAGGCTAGGTATTACCAGAGCCATTGAAAGGGTTCGGAATTTGTTGTAAAGCGGCACATAATCAATAAAAAAGTCGGTAAATACCTGGAAATTTCCACCCCATGAAAGGAAAAGGCCTAAAATTGAAGATGCTAATAGCCACCACTTTACGGGACCTTGGATTAAAAATAATCCAAGTATAAAAAGAAAAACAACAATTGCACCGATATAAACCGGACCAGCGGTAAAACTTTGATTGCCAAAATAGGCTGAAGACTTTGCAATGTCGTTTTGAAAACGACTGTCTACATTGTCAAAATACTCTGGATTATCAACACCAATTGGTTGGCTGGCTCCTCCTTTTGCATTTGGTATCATTAAAGTCCAGCTTTCACCAGGGCTGTAACTCCATGCATAGGCATAATCCCTGTCAGTACCTCTTGTATCGTCTTTTTTCTTATCAGTAAGCTCGGATGGTCCACGAATACTTTCTTTTCCATATTCATAGGTAGTTGCAAGGTTCGTGATATTAGGTAAAACTGCTAAAATTGCTGCCAATACTAAAATTCCTGAAGCAATAGCAAACTTTTTTAATTCATTTTCTTTAATGGCATAAATAAATTTTACTATCACCAACATAACCATCATTAAAGCCAAATAATAAAGCACCTGAACATGGTTGGTTGATATTTCAACCCCTAGTGCAAAGGTGGTAAGGATGCCCCCCCAGAGGAATTTGCCCCGATAAGCCATAAGCACACCTGCAATAACTGGAGCCATATAGGCAATTGCGTAGGTTTTGGTAATATGCCCCACAGCAACTATAATTATATTGTAAGAGGCTAGTCCAAAGGCTACTGCACCCAAAACACTTTGTAGGTTTTTAAACTTTAAACTTAGTAGCAATAAATAAAACCCAAACATGTAGATAAACAGTATGGAAACCGTTGTATAGGGCATGCTCAATCTTAAAAACCGCTGAATGTAAGCATAAACACTATGCGAAGTACCTCCTACAATTTGGTAGGCAGGCATTCCACCAAACATAGAGTTGGTCCATTGCGAATCTTCACCAGTTTTTTCTTTAAAATCAACCAGTTCTTTAGACATACCAATGGCATGATTTTGATCCATTTGCGAAAGGGCTTTGTTTTGCAAAACCGGGCTGAAATATACATAACTCATTGCTATAAAAAATACAACAGCCGCCAGGTAAGGCCATCCTTTTTGAAAGAGGTTTTTGAGGTTTTCCATTTTATTAGATATTAACTAATTGTTCTATTTTATGTCGTGTAACTTTTTCAGTTGTAATAGAAAATCATACTTTCTATTATCCGTCAGGTGACAATACCTGGCTATTGCAATGTCAGGTGCTGTCACCTGACAAAACTTCACTGAGTTAGTCTAAAGCTTTTTCAATAGCTTTTTAAAGCTTACCAAATCATTAATAATTTCAGGAAGCTTATCAATGTCCACCCGTTCCTGCTCCATAGAGTCTCGATGACGGATGGTTACAGTATTATCTTCTACAGATTGATGATCGACTGTGATACAAAATGGGGTGCCAATTGCATCGTGCCTTCTGTATCGTTTTCCAATGGTGTCTTTTTCTTCGTAATGACAGTTAAAATCATACTGCAATTCCTTCATAATTTTTCTTGCCATTTCGGGTAAGCCGTCTTTTTTCACCAAAGGTAAAACAGCTGCTTTGATTGGCGCTAATTGCGGAGGAATCTGTAATACCACACGTTGGTCGGTTTTACCATTTTCTTTTGTGATAGTTTCTTCTTTATAAGCCGCAGAAAATACTGCTAAAAACATCCTGTCAAGCCCAATTGAAGTTTCTATTACATAGGGTACGAAGGACTTATTATCCTCATTATCATAATATTGTATTTTTTTGCCTGAGAATTCCTGGTGTTTGCCCAAATCAAAATCTGTCCTTGAATGAATTCCTTCCAGTTCTTTAAAACCAAACGGGAAATCAAACTCAACATCAGCAGCTGCATTGGCGTAGTGAGCCAGTTTATCGTGATCGTGAAAACGGAATTTTTCGTCACCTAAACCAAGTGCTTTGTGCCACTTCATCCGGGTTTCTTTCCATTTTTTATAGAATTTTACTTCTTCGCCTGGTTTTACAAAATATTGCATTTCCATTTGCTCAAACTCGCGCATGCGAAAAATAAACTGGCGGGCTACAATCTCGTTCCTGAAAGCTTTTCCAATTTGTGCAATTCCAAAAGGAAGTTTCATTCTTCCTGTTTTTTGCACATTCAGGTAGTTAACAAAAATACCCTGTGCTGTTTCGGGGCGCAAGTATACTACATTTGCACCTTCAGCAAGTGAACCTAATTTTGTGTCAAACATCAGGTTAAACTGGCGAACGTCGGTCCAGTTTTTAGAACCGGAGATAGGGCAGGCTATTTCAGTATCAATGATGATTTGCCTTAAATCTTCCAGATCGTTATTTTCGAGCGCCGCAACAAACCGTTTATTTAGTTCATCAATTTTTGCCTGGTTAGCAAGTACTCTTTGATTTGTTGTACGGAACTCCTCTTCATTAAAGGCATCACCAAAGCGTTTTTTTGCTTTTGCAATTTCTTTGTCGATTTTTCCTTCAATTTTTGCACGATAATCTTCGATTAAAACATCAGCACGGTATCTTTTTTTCGAGTCTTTGTTGTCGATTAACGGGTCGTTGAATGCATCAACGTGGCCCGAAGCCTTCCATACAGTTGGGTGCATAAAAATAGCTGAGTCAATCCCTACAATTTCTTCGTTCATTTTTACCATTGCCGACCACCAATATTCTTTGATGTTGTTTTTTAATTCGGCCCCATTTTGCCCGTAATCATAAACCGCTGCTAAGCCATCATAAATTTCGCTTGACTGAAAAATAAATCCGTACTCTTTTGCGTGCGCTATAATCTTTTTAAATAAATCTTCACCTGCCATAATACTTCTTCAACTATAAATTACCTGGTTTATTGAATCTGCAAATGTATGAAATTGTTGATTTTAATCCTAAAATAAGATTGGGATATTACTTGCTAGAGGTACTGTATTCGTATTCAGGTAATTACAATTCAAAAAAGTGTATTTAAATAGTGAAATAACGGGCTATAAATTTTCGAAGTACCCGAATAACTATGTCAAAAAAAGCTATCTATTCCGGATTTACATTTATAATAGCTTTTTCAAAAAAGCTTTTATTGAACCAATTTTGTTCAACTGCTTCATCTACAATTTTTTGCAGGCGAATTTTAAATTCACTTTGCATGTTATTTTCATAAATAAATGTAACCGCTTCTTCAAAAGATTTTAGGATACTTTTGTAGAATGCATCCTGCCTGATTACTGTTTCGCCAGACCAAGCCTGGGCTATTTCAATATTGTAGAGCATTACATCGGCTATCATGGCAGGGTCGGCACCTAATTGTTTAAAATGTTTGATGTATTTTTGTGCTACCGACCTTCTGGCCTTTGCCTTTCGCCCATTTATTGGGAAGTATTCTTTTGAGATTTTGAACTTGCATTCATCCAACATCTTTTCTTCCCGAGGATTAAAAACAAAATCGTAAAAAACTTTTACTTCTTTAAAACGTGCGTATAAATCAGTAATTTGCTCCTCTAGTTGCTCTTTTGATAGCCCGTGCAGGTATTTTTTTAGTTCTCTTTTACTCATTTTGGTGCAAACTTAACGAAGTTTTAATGAATCAAAAAAAAATCCTTAAATTGTCTTGGATTCATTTAAAACCAAAACTATGAGAAAAATAATACTGCTAATTATACTGTCATTTTTAACATTGTGTATAAAAGGGCAACATTATCAAACAAAACATAAAATTATGGAACTTGAATATTTGGATGGAAGTGGAAATTGCTACAAAATAACAGCTGATAGTATTATTTACCAACCTGTAACTATGGAAATGAGTTCAAGTGGGATTTATGATGGAGGAAAATCAGTAAAAAAAACAATAACTAAAAAGGAATTTGAAAAAGTTAAAAAAAAGTTTGATGTTATTTGTGCAAACACAAATATTCATATCAAAAACAGAATGAAAACCTCTGGGCAACTGACCTTTGACAAAGGTTTAAAGGATGAGAAAAGGGTTATTATTGCAAATTCTGCAGAGCAAAAAGAACTTGAAAAACTATTAAAATTATTGCTAAACCCCTAAACCGGTCCTTGCCAGTACCAAAAAGAGTGTTTTTTTTACTATTTTTAAAACCTGTTCAATCAAACTACATTAGAAAATGAAATTTCACACCTTTAGCAATGGTGACCAAATTCCATTATTGGGATTAGGCACTTGGAAATCAACGCCCGGAGATGTTTACGGAGCTGTTCGTGAGGCAATTAAGGCTGGTTACCGCCATATTGATTGCGCATACATTTACGAAAACGAAGCAGAAATTGGCCTGGCCATTAAAGATGCCATTTCGGATGGTGAGGTAAAACGAGAAGAACTTTGGATTACTTCAAAGCTTTGGAACAGTAGCCATGGAAAAGATAACGTGATTCCGGCATTAAAAAAGGCACTGGCAGATTTACAATTAGACTACCTTGATTTATACCTTGTGCACTGGCCAATACCTTTAAAGGAAGGTGTAAAATTTCCGATGATGGCAAGCCAATTTTACAGCCTTGAAGAAAGACCCATTGCCAATACCTGGGAAGGAATGGAAAGTGCTATTGAACAGGATCTTACAAAGCATATTGGGGTGTCCAATTTTAGTGTCAAAAAGCTAAAGGATTTGATTTCCAACTCAAAAATTAAACCCGAGGTAAACCAAATAGAAGCACACCCTTTTCTGCAACAAAAAGAAATGCTTGACTTTTGCCATCAGGAGAACATTTTAGTAACGGCTTATTCGCCACTTGGGTCAAAAGATCGTGCTGCCGGCCTAAAAGCAAAAGACGAACCCGATTTGTTAGGCAACTCGTTAATTAATGAAATTGCAAATAATCATAACATAAGCCCAGCACAAGTATTATTGGCGTGGGCAGTAAACCGAGGAACTGCAGTTATACCAAAATCGGTAAACCCCGAACGAATTAAGCAAAATTTAGCTGCCGCTGATATTGTTTTAGGCGAGAAAAATATGGAACGCATAGATTTGTTTGATAAACATTACCGATTTATCAATGGCCGGTTTTGGGCAGTACCACGTTCGGGATATACTTATGAAAATCTTTGGGATGAATAATAAAAGCATAAAGCACCATGAGGCTGTACCAACGGCGAAGCCCTCACTGTGGGTAAAAGTCGTAAAAGTGAGGGTCATTGAGTACTTTGGTAAGCTCAGTATATCACCTGTAGAAATGTAGCAACTAAAAGTTAGTTTTGATACAGCCTCATGTATGCGAAAACTTTATTTTTCAAAATGAATCAACGCAAACCATTTATTTGAGTCGATATAAATGTTCTTAATTTTTAGCCCTGTTATTTGACCCAACTGCTCAATTCTTTCCATTGAATATTTGTGCGAGTTTTCGGTATGGATTTTTTCGCCTTTTTTTATTAAAATTTCATCATCAGCATACGGTGAGTTAACCAAAACATCCTTATTGGCAACCAAATGCATTTCAATTCTTGAATTTTTCACATTAAAAAATGCATGATGCTCAAAATCAGTGAGTTCTAAGTTTGATTCGACAATATTATTAATTGCTTTCAGGACGTTTTTGTTAAAATCAGCAGTAATTCCCCGACTATCATTATAGGCTTTATGCAAAACATCAATGGGTTTTATTAAATCAATTCCTAAAACAAATGAATCGCCAATATTCATAGTATTGCTCAAGTTGATCAGAAAGTTATTTGCAACATTTGCAGTAAAATTGCCTAAGGTGCTTCCTAAGAATAAAAAAAGCCGCTTTCTGCTGTTTGGAAGCAAATCAAGCTGAGTAATAAAATCAGCTACTAGTCCATTTACTTCTAATTCAGGGAATTTTTCTACCAATTCTTGCGCCGAATCATTAATTGCACTTCTACTCACATCCACTGGAATGTATTTGGTGCTTTCGAGGTTTTCAGGAGCTATTTCACTTAGTAAAATTGTAATTTTAGAACAATCGCCACTGCCCAATTCTATAATGTCAGTATTTTTTAAATCAGACATTAGCCTGGGGGCAACTTCGCAAAGGATGCTTTTTTCTGTCCTTGTTGGATAATATTCAGGTAGCTGGGTGATTTCTTCAAATAATTTTGAGCCTTTTTTATCGTAAAAAAATTTGCTTGAAATGTATTTGCTTTCAGCCCTTAGGCCTTCAACTATCTCTTTTCTAACATTTTCAATTCCTAAATTGGGTAAGTGGTTAGTAATTTTTATACTTTTTCGGGTAATAATGTTTGTATCTAAGTAACTCATGATGATTGCTGTTGGTTTATTGAATGTATTAAATCTGTTGTTTTTTGCAAGCTCAAGAACGCTTTGCTAAGTTGAGCACTGGTCATTAAATGTTGTTTAGTTAGTGAAAATACTATTCTTTGTTTTATGATAAACCCTTCGGCTCCGCACAGGATACGAACGGAGACTGTATTTCGACAGGTGGTATACTGAGCTTGCCGAAGTGCTCAATAACCAAGCAGAGCCAAAGTGGAAATGCTTAACTACACAACATTGAATGACTAATGACCTAATTTAATCATTAACTCTAACAAGTTCTTCTTTCGGAACTCCTGTTTCAAATGGATTACTCGGATCATTGCTCCACTCAAACCAGCCGCCATCAAAAACGGCTACACGTGGCCAACCCATTAACCAGGCATTGTAAAAAGCTTCGCTTCCACGCCAGCCTGTCCCACAATAAAATGCATTGTGTTTATCTGGTGTAATTCCAACTTTGGCCCAAATTTCTGCTACTTCCTGTGCTTCACGGATGGTATGATCGAGGTTTCGGTAGTTTTCCATGTGGTATGCATCGGTGCCGCAATTGCCAAATACCGATCCTGGAATGCGGCCTTTTTTCTCAATATAATTGTAGCCACTTACTTCGCCAATGTACTCATTCCAGCTTCGCACACTAACCAGGTTGGCATTATCATTTTCAATTATTTGTTTGGCTTCCGGAACATCTACAGCCAGTTGTGGCTGGGCTGGTATTTTTGCACCAAATTCAGCAATTGGTTGTTTTGGTGAATCCTCGGTACTGATCTCATAACCAGCATCTTTCCATGATTGAAAACCACCATTTAATACGCGCACATCCTTCACTCCTGCATACATCATAATAAAAGCATTTCTGATGGCTCCAATGTGCCCTGCTGCACTGCCCGGGAATTCATCATCATTATCTGGTTCCATGTATTTGCCATATAAAATAACAGTGGTGTTTGCAGTGATGCCATGCGTTTCCAATGCCTTTTTCAATTCTTCAGGACTTCTTCGGTTCCAGGTTTCGGGTGCTTCAAGTGCCAGGGTATCCATGTCAATTGCCCCGGGAATATGCCCTGAAAGATAAGCACCCCTGTTTCTGTAATGCGCATGAACAATTACAAACTTATCATTATCATATTCAGGTGGCGTTTTTCCATCAAGTAAATCTTTCACCCACTCAGGCGAAACTAACTGATGGTATCTTGCCAGATGCTCCATTGGAAGGTATTCATTTTCAGCCCATTCAGCAATGAATTTATGATAGATGCTAATGTTTGAATAACCAGCCTTTTCAAAAAGCTTTGCTACTTTTTCTGATTCATCGGCGGTGTATGAATAAATCACCAGTTTGTTTTCGGGTAGAATTTGTTTTGAACGCACAATTTCAATCCAATCGATGTAGTTGGTCCATTTAAAAGGGAGACTTTTTGCTCCTTTAATGTGCCCTCCTCGTTTTTCGTTGTTCATTTTCCAGCCATTGTAGGCATTTACCGAACGAACATCAATTATTTTGGTGTTTTTGTCCTCCAAAGCACTAAAAAGTTCATTGGTTGTGATTTCTTTAGAATTAGTGTTCATAAAGTTTGGTTTTAAATTTTGTGTTTTAATTGATTAAAATTTAGCTTTCTACTTTATATTTGAAATGGCATTAAGTCCTTTCAATAAAAGAATGTCATTGAGAAGCAACCTTCTGAATACCATGAATCATTTACTAAATTCTTCAAATATTTCAGCTATCGTTTTATGCTTTCGTCCAATAACCTTCTCAAAATCAGATAGAACCTCAAACTCGTTATTCTTTATTTTTGTATAAATTCCGGCTATAATTGGCCCTAAATACTCACCATTATGCTGAAGTTGCCAATCCATGTATTCTTCTGTACTTACTGATTCAAAAACAAGGTTGGTGCTAAAATATTTGTTGAAATAATTAACCAGTTCGGTTTGCGTAATTGCCTCACCAACAAGGTTGTAAGCCCATCCATTTAAATCGTTGTTTTTAAGCATTTGCGTATATGCAATTGCCAGTTCATCTCTGCTTGTGTAGGCGCATTTTCCATTGCCGGCACAATTTTCTATTTTTCCTTCTTTTACATAGTAATCAAGAAACTCAATATCAGGTTCGATGTACAAACCATTCCGCCCAATTGCATAACTGAGTCCACTGCTTTTGATATCATCTTCGGTTTGCCTGTTTGAACTTACAATTGGGTCAAATGTTGAATTCCCTTTTTTGCCAATTATACTTGTGTAGACCATTTTTTTTACTCCGGCTTCTTTTGCAGCATTTATCACATTTCGGTGTTGTTCTATTCTATTTTCGGGGGCTGACATGCTTGAAACTAGCAAAACAGCATCGACTCCCTTCATGGCCATGTTAAAATCATTCTTTGAATCATAATCGCCTTTGAAAATTTTAATTCCCAGGTTTTTTGCTTTTTCTGGATTTCTTGCAGTCCCTGCCACATTTTCAACCCCAAATTCTTCAATGGCCTTTTTGGCAATGGCTGTTCCTAATTGTCCGCTTACTGCTGTTATTAATACCTTTTTTATCATAACATTTTGAAAAGTTATATTAGCGATAATCCTATAAAATTGCAGGATTTATTTATAATCCACCCCCGCTACTACTTATTTATCAGCCGGTTAACCAAAAAAACTATTTTGTCGGTTAAGCATACTCTTAGCTGCTATTGCAAAGTAAAGGCAAGTTTAACAAGTGGTCGATGTCAAATTGAATAAATACTTATCATTTTGAAAACTGCGCACGAAATTGGTTAGGGGCAAGGCCGGTATGCTTTTTAAAAAAACGGTTAAAGTTTGAGGCTTCGGAAAAATTTAAATTAAAAGCTATCTCACTGATATTTAGATTGGTGTAGAGCAATTCTTTTTTCGCCTCCAGTATTACTTTTGCATGAATTAAATCAGAAGCTGAATATCCGAATGATTTCAGTCGTTTGTTAAGATAGGTTCTGCTAATGCCCAGCATTTGGGTGTATTCGTTAACCCGTTGCTTTTTCAGGAAATTTTTATCCAGCAGGCGAATAAAATTTAGTACTTCGATGTTTTCAAACAGTTCCCCTTTTATTTGGTGTTGATCAACGTATTGCCGGTTTAGTTTTATCAGCAAATAGTACAAAATTGAGCGAAGCAAGTGGTTACTATCATTAATTAAGTTGGCAATTTCACTTTTAATTTCTTTTACCTTTTGAAGATATCTTTTAAACTGTTTTTTTTCAACTTTTAAATGAAACGGGGTATTGTAATTATGAAAATAGTGAAAACGATAAACAAACAGATTGTCGTTAAAAAATTGTTCGATAAATTCTCCTTCAAAAAAAATGGCATAAGCATCCGTTTCGGTTTCTATTATCCATTCCCTGCGTCGGTTGGGAGGCATAAACATAACTGTTCCTCGTTCAAAAGGAATTTGTAGTTCGTCAAGCAAAAAAACACCCTTTCCTTTTGTGATAAAAATAATCTCGTAAAACTCAAGGATAAATGGTTGTTTGTTTAGTATAAACCCTTTAAGTTCAGAGGCTTTAATGCAATCAATCAGCAGTTCTCTGCCATATTTGGTTTTATTGAAAGTAAATCTTTGCAAATTAGTACTTTTAAAAGCGATTGGCTTTAGTTTAGTGAAAAAATACTCATTTATTTTATGAACCTTAGAGTTTTAGAGACTTTCTGGCTTTTTCTTTTGCCACCAATACACTAAAACACATAGAACAAAAAAATAAACACAGAATTTAACAAAAGTCTATGCGAATTTAAAGATAAGTAAATCTAAATAATTGAGATAAATAGAAGTTGATTAATTACACCATTTAGGTATTCTAACTATCTTTAACCCGAGTTCTGCAATAGAAAATGCGATAGCATTGAACTATTGCATTTACTAAGGGTTGACCCCGATTTAAACAAAATTTTAAGTTTAGTAAATGACTGGTATAACCAAAAACAAACAATACTACAAATTTAGCCTGTACGGGTTTCTTAAAAATCTTCGGTTTTTCGATGCTTTTTTCATCCTTTTTTTAATTGAAAAGGAATTATCGTTTACTCAAATTGGTTTGCTTTATGCAGTTAGGGAAATTGTAATAAATGTGCTTGAGGTTCCATCAGGTATTTTTGCAGATAAATTTGGACGGAAAAAATCATTGGTTGGTTCTTTTGTGTTTTACATTGCTTCATTTTTGGTGTTCCATTTTTCCGCTAGCTTCTGGCTTTTTTTTATAGCTTTTATTTTGTTTGGTATTGGCGATGCCTTTAGAACAGGAACTCATAAAGGCATGATAATGGACTACTTACGAATTAATGGCTGGAGTAATCAAAAGATAGAATATTATGGGCATACGCGCTCCTGGTCGCAAAAAGGTTCTGCTTTATCAGCTTTGCTGGCAGGTTTGCTGGTTTTTTACAGTGGTAAGTTTAGCAGTATTTTTCTATATTCAGTGGTTCCCTATCTTTTTAACCTGGTATTGATCTTATCCTACCCCAAAGTGTTGGATAAATCGTTAAAGCAAAAGAAAAACGAAAGGAAAAAAGAGCTCAATCTTACCATTAAATCACTTTTTAAAGTTGTACGACAACAAAGTGTTCTTAAAATTATTAATACCTCCGCTTTACACAGTGCCTATTTAAAAAGTTTGAAAGATTACATTCAACCTTTAATAATAAATGTTGCGCTACTTATTCCATTGCTTAACAATTTTGATATTGAAAAAAAGAACGGGGCAATTATTGGTGTTATTTATTTTTTTATATTCCTGCTTAGTTCAAAAGCCTCTAAAATGGCATCAAAAGCAAATCAAAAGCAAGGTTCAAAGCTTCCTTATTTCACGTTACTTATTGGTTTTTGTGCCGGAATAATCAGTGGGATCACTTACCTTTTTTCATGGTGGGTGGTTTCATTAATTGCATTTATAGCAATTTACCTAATCGAAAACTTCAGAAAACCTATTCTAACAGGATATGTTTCCGATAGTGTTCCTGAAGAAATTCTTGCTTCGGTAATTTCGGTTCAGTCACTTTTAAAAACTGTTTTTACCGCTGTTATAGCCTTTATTTTTGGAGTTTTAGCTGATTTTTCTGGGCTGGGTGCAGCCCTAATAGCTACTTCGTTATTTTTGCTGCTACTTACACAAATTATTAATGTACTTACAAAAAGCATTACAAAGCAGCCAACTCCTGAACTTTTTTAAACACCTGCATGAAATTGCCACCCCATATTTTCTCAATATCTTTGGCTGAGTAGCCTCACTTAACCAGTTTGTAAGTTATGTTTCCGGCTTCGCTAATATCAAAAAATCCTGAAATTCCACCGCCTCCATCTAAATCAGTTCCAATGCCAACATGTTCAATACCAGCCACTTTAACTATGTGGTCGATGTGGGCAACTGCATCTTCAACAGTAGTCAATAATTCTGGATATTTACGGAAAAAACGATAAGTATATTGGTTTATTTCTGTATTTGTATGTTTTTATAATAGCAGAAACAATATACCAATAACCAATACACCAATTTCAAATAGTTAATCTAACAAATCGTCAATATCCGTTCAATTCGTTCAATCCGTGTTCCTAATTATTTGTACAACTCTTCCCTTTTCAACTTCAAATTTTCGTCGGTTAAATACTCCTCAAAATCCATCATTTTGTCAATAATTCCGTTGGGTGAAAGCTCAATAACACGGTTACAAACACTACGGATAAACTCATGGTCATGCGATGCCATTAAAATATGCCCCGGATAGGTTTTCATGTTGTTGTTGAAAGCCTGGATAGATTCCATGTCTAAATGATTGGTTGGGTGATCTAAAACAACCATGTTGGGGTGCCGCAGCATCATTTTTGAAATCATGCAGCGCATTTTTTCACCCCCTGAGAGCACTTTTGAGCTTTTTAGTATTTCTTCGCCCGAAAAAAGCATTTTTCCTAAATAACCACGTAAAAACATTTCATCGGTATTATCCGAAAATTGCGCCAGCCAGTCGAGTAAATTCAAATCTTTTTCAAAGTATTCGGTATTGTCCATGGGTAAATAGGCTTTTGAGATGGTTACTCCCCACTCAAAGTTACCTGTGGAGGCTTTTTCTTCTTCCATAATAATTTTAAAGAAAGTAGAAACAGCACGGTTATCTTTTGAAATTAAAATAATTTTGTCGCCTTTTTCAACCGTAAAAGTTACATCCTTAAAAAAACAGGTGCCATCGTCAGCGAAGGCGCTCAGATTATCAACACTAAGAATACGGTCGCCTGCTGGTCTTTCGGGCTGAAAGATAATGCCTGGGTATTTTCTGGTTGAAGGTTGAATTTGCTCTACATTGAGCTTTTCAATCATTTTTTTACGACTGGTTGTTTGTTTCGATTTAGCCACATTGGCACTAAAGCGTGAAATAAACTCCTGTAATTCTTTCTTCTTTTCTTCGGCCTTCTTATTCTGTGCAGCTTGCTGGCGCAGAGCCAATTGGCTCGATTCGTACCAAAAGGTATAGTTACCTGAAAACTGTTTTATTTTTCCATAGTCAATATCAACAATATCTGTACATACATTATCTAAAAAGTGACGGTCGTGCGAAACAACTATTACCGTATTTTCAAAGTTGGCCAGGTAATTTTCCAACCACAAAACAGTATCTAAATCCAAATCGTTGGTAGGCTCATCAAGCAGCAAGTTGTCAGGATTTCCGAATAAAGCTTGTGCAAGTAATACTTTAACTTTTAATTTCCCATCCAGCTCTTTCATTAACATGGTATGAAACTGCTCTTTTACACCCAAACCACTTAAAAGCATGGCTGCATCGCTTTCGGCAGTCCAGCCGCCCATTTCGGCAAACTGGTCTTCCATTTTAGCGGCTTTCATGCCGTCTTCATCGTTAAAATCTGGCTTCTCGTACAAGGCATTTTTGTCGGTCATTAGTTGCCACATTTCTTTGTGACCCATCAATACGGTATCAAGCACAGTATTTTCATCAAAAGCATAGTGATCCTGAGTTAAAACAGATAGCCTTTCACCTTTGCCTATATCAATGTTTCCCCTGGTTGGGTCTAAATCGCCTGAGATCATTCTTAAAAAAGTAGACTTTCCTGCGCCGTTGGCACCAATTACCCCGTAGCAGTTCCCAGAGGTGAATTTCATATTAACATCCTGAAAAAGAGGTGTTTTTCCAAACTGAATAGCCAGATTTGTAACTGTAATCATTGCATTAAATTTTAATAAGCCGCAAAAGTAACAATATCTGCCTGAAAGCAAAGATTTTAGTAGAAAGATTAGGTTAATTTAACGTTTAAAGGGGAGTTTTACACCTTTACAACATTGATATTTAAATGATTGGCGATGGAGGCTAAATTGATTGTTTTGGAATTTCTATTTTAAAAACAGTGCCAACACCTACCTGGCTTTTAATTTTGATTTTACCATTGTGTTTGTCAATAAATTCTTTGCATATCAATAAACCCAGCCCACTTCCTTTTTCATTATCAGTTCCTTTTGTTGAATGGGGTTTAGTAAAATCCCAAAGTTTTTCGATCACTTCTTTGCTCATTCCAAGTCCGGTGTCCGAAATTTGTATTTTTGTACTGTTAATAGCGTTTTTTCCATTAAGTTCCACTTCGCCATTTTCATTGGTAAACTTTATTGCATTTGAAATCAGGTTTCTAAATACAGTTTTAATCATTGTTTTGTCGGCATATAGTTCGATATCTTTTTCTGTTTTGTTGTAAATAGTTATCGACTTTTTTTTAGCAATCTCATTAAATTCATATATAATTTCATTGAAAACATCATGAAGTAGCAGTTTTTGTGGTTCAAATGTCATTTTACCAGATTGCGCGTTAAACCATGACAATAAATCTTCCAGCAAAGAAAAAGTACTTTCTGAAACATTGTTTATTGTTTCAGAAATTTTTATTGCTTTGTCTATTGCTTCCTTTTTTAGCGTATTTTCTAACAGTTGCGAAAAACTTATGATATTGGCAATGGGGTTTCTTAAATCATGAGCCAGAATTTTTACAAAGCGATCTTTATCGGCATTTAGCTTAAGTAATTGTTTTTCGCTTTGTTTTAGTGCCAGTTCTGTGTTTTTTAATTCAGAAATATCATTGAGCACCCCTTGTATACCAATAATTTCTTCATTGAAGTAGATTGGAGTTACAGAGGTTTTTACCCAGACCATTTTACCTTTATTTCCAATAATCCTGTATTCTGAAAATTTATTTGGGTTGCCGGAAAACGCTTTTTTTAGGTTGGAAAATAGTTTTTTGTGATCCTTTGGATGTATTATATCAGTAATTTTTATTTTCCTAACATCAGATAATTTATAGCCAAGAATTTTTTCAGCGTTTTGTGAAATATAAACAATATTTGCATTGTTGTCAAGCCTGAATATTATTTCATTAATGTTTTCAATAAGCGAGCGGTATTTTTCTTCGCTTTTTCTAAGTTCATTTTCCAGGGCTATTTTTTCTTCCTCTGCCTGGTGTCTTTTTATTGCTCTTTCAATAACAATTTCCAGTTCCTCGCTCAAGTTCAGTGATTTGGTAACATAGTCAAGTGCCCCTAGGCGGAGTGCCTTAACTGCTAAATTGGCAGAACCCTGTCCTGTAAGAATTATAAAAGGGTAGTTGTATTTCGAATTTGTAAAATGGCTAATGATTTCAACACCCTCAATATCAGACAGATAGTTGTCGATCAGTATTGCATCAGGCTTTACTTCCGGCGATTTTAAATATTTTATTGCCTCTTTGCCATTTGATATAAATTTAATTTTATACTGCTCAGAGTTTAGGATTGATGCAATAAAATTAGCATGGTTTTCATTATCTTCTATCAATACAATATTAATTTCTTCCATAACAAAATGCCTAATAAATTAAGGAAATTGAGGTGGATTTTAAATCCTTGGTACATCAGTAAAAATAGATCAATTCAATGAAAATATATGAAAAAATACTTAAAAAACGTAATTGTAAAGCGTTATTCACTTTATTATAATCCTTTGCCTTTTTGATTTATGTAAAGGTAGCAAATTTAGGTTTAGCATAAAAACTACTGGCATTTTTAGCTCAAGTCTACTGGTTTACCCTGAACCATGTAGCTTTTTTGCATTCTTGAATTTGACGAGAAGCTAAACAAATGATAATATTGTCTTGATAACCATAGGAATACCCGGCTTTTTTGAATTCTATAGAAAAACAATATTGCCAAATACTAGAACTAGGAGCAATGTATGAGGGTTTGTGTAAGGTTGAAATACCAGAATAAAAATACCTTTATTGGTGGAAGTGCTGATAACTTAAGCTATTGAAAATTACCACGCGATAAAAATCGCGCGGTAGCGAGTTGTTTTTTAATTCCTTATGCTGGATATTTTTCCGCGAAATAATCATCAAAATCATCAGCATATCCACTAACGCGGTTAAAGGTGGCAATAATTTCATTTTCATCAAGTCCTTCTAACTCACGTACTGTTTTCATATAAACAAAATCATTGTATTTGGTCATTCCGGTACCAAATAAGGTATGGTTTTTTTCCATTATTTCTTCATAAAACGCTTCTTTATTAGTAGCAGGTATTTTTGCAACTGGTGCCATTACCTGAAAATACCCGTTACCATTGTCGAGTACAAAAACATCAGCCCAAACACTTGCAGAGCCCCTTTTTAAATCCCATGTTCCTGGCTTTTCACCTCTACATGTTGCAGGATCAACACCAAGTTGACTAATACAATTTTCTACCATTTGGTAATACTGTTCTAAATTCATAAGTTTCCGTTTTTAATTGATAAAATATAAATATAATGATTATTGATCAGTTTTTTTTGTTGAAATAAAATAAAATTTGCTTGCAATTATATCCTTCACAACATCAAAATGCAAAAAAACAGGCTCTACAAATCCTATACAAAGATAAAATACATGAAAAATAATTTTGTTACTAACTGATATTCAACACATAACAAATGGTTGAGTGAAATTAATTTTAATAATTGAAAACTATCAATATAAAAGCTTATATTTTTTATTTTAGAAGAACCAATCGGTATCAAACAAAAAAACGGGCTTTAAGTACCCGTTTTTTTAATTGCATGGTTTATTTTTTTAACTTAAATCCACTTTACATACGAAAAATCCTGTCTGTATGGCAATTTGTCGTGAATTGGGAATAACCGGATACCATAACTAAAGTTTCCGGCATTTGGAGGCATAAATTTAAGCTGGTAAACAGCTTTGCCATCAATTTCTGAAACCAGCTTCATAGGCTCCACCTTTATTATCTGGGTCGATTCATTGGCACCTTTTTTAATAACCACCATTTCAACACCCATTTTTACATGCGAAAGGCCATTAAGATCTAACACAACTTCGCCTTGATAATCGTTACCTAACTCAAGTTGCGATTTTAGCGCTTCGGAGAACCTTAATGCTTCAACCCTTACCTGCTCCCAGCCATGCTTAACTTTCTTTTTCCAGTCGGCAATATCCATTGCCAGTGCAAAATCATTTTCTCTAATTTCTTTGCTTCGTGCAAATAATTTGTTATAAAAACGCTCGTAATAGTCATCAAGCATTCGTTTCATGGTAAAATGGGGGGCTATTTGAACAATGCAATTTTTAACCATTTCAACCCATTTTACAGGTACATTGTTTTCATCCCTTTCATAAAACAAAGGAGCAATTTCAAACTCCAACTTGTTGTAGATGGTTTCCACATCCAGTTCATCCTGGTAGTCTTGGTTTTCAAAAGTGCGTTTTTCGTCCAGTGCCCAGCCTGCATTTTCGCGATAACCTTCAACCCACCAGCCGTCTAATACACTAAAATTCATTACTCCGTTCATTACAGCTTTCATACCACTGGTGCCCGAAGCTTCTAGTGGTCGGGTAGGGGTATTTAACCAAATGTCCACTCCCTGCACCAATTTTTTTCCGAGTTCAATATCATAATCTTCAACAAAAACAATTTTGCCAATAAACTCGCGTTGCTTCGAAATTTCAACAATTTGCTTGATTATTCCTTGGCCCATACCATCATTTGGATGGGCTTTCCCAGCAAAAACAAAGCGTATTGGTCGTTCTGGATGATTGATAAGGCTCCGCAAGCGATCTAAGTCCCTAAATAACAGGTTACCTCTTTTGTAGGTTGCAAATCGTCGGGCAAATCCAATGGTCAGGTAATCTTTGCCCAATGCATCATTTATTATAGAAAGATCTTTTGCACTTCTGTACATCGAAATTGCTTTTTTTGTAAGGTATTTTTTCAAAAAATCAAACAATTTCGATCTTTCATTGTTTCGATATTCCCAAATAGTTTTATTATCTAGCTGGTAAATATTATTCCAAGCTTCTTCTGATGATTGGTTATCAAGGAAATCCTCACCAAGTGTTTGTTTGTATAGCTTTAGCCAGTTTTTTGATACCCAACTGGATAAATGAACTCCATTGGTAACATAACCAATATGCGATTCTTCGGGGAAATAACCATCCCAAAGTTTGTTGAACATATCTTTGGTCACTTCACCATGCAGCATACTTACACCATTAATTTCCTGCGACAGGTTGGCTGCAAGAAAACTCATAGAGAAATGCTCTTCTTTTTTTCCCGGGCGGCTTCGTCCGAGGTTCATAAAATCATCCCAGCTAATTTTTAACCTTTCGCGATAATGTCCCAGGTACGACATTACCATATCTTCGCTAAAGGCATCGTGCCCTGCAGGCACTGGTGTGTGCGTTGTAAACAGGCTCGAAGAACGGACAATTTCTACTGACTCGGAGAATTTTAACTTCTCCTTTTTCATTAAAGTATTGATTCTTTCAATACCAGCAAAAGCAGCATGACCTTCGTTTAGGTGATAGATATCTTTCTGAATACCAAGTCGTTCAAGGGCTCTTATCCCACCAATGCCTAAAATAATTTCCTGCTGTAGGCGGTAGTTATGATCACCTCCATATAAATGTGCTGTTAAGCCACGATCGTCAGGATTGTTGTCTTGCCTATCGGTATCAAGCAGTAGTAAATCAATCCGTCCTACTTTAGCCTTCCATATTTGTATTTTTACAACCCTTCCTGGAAAAGCTACTTCAATAAATACTGGTTTGTTCGAAGCATCACGCATTAGCGTAGCTGACGAGGTATTTGGGTTTTGTTCAATGTAATTATGTTGCTGTTCGCCTTGAACCGAGAGACTTTGACCAAAGTATCCATACTTATAATAGAGGCCAACACCAACCATATCTGAGTTTGAATCAGAAGCTTGTTTAAGATAATCACCAGCCAAAATTCCTAGTCCACCTGAATATATTTTAAGGTTGTTACTAATACCAAACTCCATACTAAAATAGGCAATTCCTCGTCCTTCTTCAGTGGTTTTGGCATCCATGTAGGCCTTAAACTGGGCAATTACTTTTTTGTAGAATTCTATAAAAGTTTGATTGTTTTCTAACTCAACAAATCGTTCGCACGAAACCTGACTAAGCAATGTAATTGGGTCAGCATCAGTTCGTTCCCAGCCTTCCTTGTCAATGTATTTAAAAAGCTCAATGGCATCGGGGTTCCACGACCACCAAAGGTTTTTCGAAAGTTCTTCAAGCCCGGGAAATGCCTCTGAGGTATTTGCCTTAACTTCCATGTTTCGCCAAACTGGTTTATTGTTTTTGTAAGAAACAATTGATAGTGGCGTTTCTGTTGGAATGGGTCTATAAAGTTCTTCCCTAAACCTTCTGCTTCTTTCAAGGGCAATGTCGTAAGCCTTGTAGTATTCGTTAATAAAATTTCTCCACAAGGCTACTCTTGAAATTTTATACGAGTTTTGCCTTATTTGTTCAAATTCTTCATCATTTTTCTTTATGCAATTAACAATTGAATCAGAAATTTCGCTGGCAACATAGCTGTAATTATCGTCGTTTCGTTCAATAACCTTTACACAATTGCACGACTCATCTTTTTCGCCTAAAATCCAACGCCCAAAACCGGCTAGTGTAGTTGTGATGGACGGGACATAAAATGCAAGGCTTTCGAGTGGTGTATATCCCCATGGTTCATAATAAGATGGGAATACAGTCATGTCCATACCAATTAGCAAGTCCCAATAGCTCAAATCAAAAATACCATCATTGCCATGGAGGTAAACCGGAACAAAAATTACCTTAATCTTATCGCTTTGTTTATTTGTTAATTTATTTTTTGAAAGTTTTTGAAGAATAGGATCATAATCGGCATCATGCAAATAGTGGGTGAGCACATTGTTGGTTGATTCTTCAGTAAAGGTACCAGTGTCTATGCTTTTTTTCAGGTCTTTTCTGGGGCCGTAGTTGTTAGCCGGAATCATGAAAAAAGCGACCATTTCGTTTTCATTTTCTTCATCGTGGTTAGCCATGGCAAGTGCATCAATAAAAACATCAAGCCCCTTGTTCCTGAACTCGTACCTTCCACTTGTTACAATAAATTTTACATTTTCCTGTAATTTATAACCAAATAGTGCCTCGGAAACCTTTCTTAACCTTTCTTTGGCCTTTGTCCTTTTTTTGTCAAAGCTTTCGTGGATTGGGACAAAATCATCTTCAAACCCATTTGGAGTGATTACATCAACCTCTCTTTCAAGCAATTGTTTGCATTCTTCTGCAGTAATTTCACTTACTGTGGTAAACGAATCTGCATAAGTGGCTGCCAGTTTTTCTAACGAATGTTTCGAAATCACATTAAACTCTTTTGCTTTCTGGTCGCCATCAAATGTTTGCAGGTTTTTATACAATTGCAGTCCATTTCCTGAAATTGACCGCCCGATAGTGGTGGCATGGGTTGTAAAGACAGTAGAGATGTGCGGAGCTTTGTTTTTTATGTATAAAACACCACTCCCGGTCATCCATTCATGAAAATGAGCGAGGGCTGTATGTTTTACAGATAAATAGAAATCGGTGAAGCTTTCAATTAGTTTGCCAGCAGTATAACCAAATACTGCAGGTTCGATGTAATCCCATTGTCCGGCAAGAGAATCTAATTTGTAGGTTTCCCAGAACTCACTGAAAATATCATTCTTTTTTGAAATAAATGGGGTGAAATCAACCAGAATAGCAATTGGTTTACCAGGTATTTTCCATCGTCCGGCTCTAACTTTAAGGCCTTCTCTTGCAGCTACATCTATCCAGTTGCTAAATAAGCCAGAATCTTCTTCAAATTCTCTACTAGGCCTTCCGGCATTACTATCTCGCCACAAGTCCGGGCCAATCATTATTAACTTGTCGCCATAGCTTTCTTTAAGGGTAATAGCTTTGGTTGAAACAACCGTGTGGATTCCTCCAACTTTGTTGCAAACTTCCCAACTGGTTTCAAAAATATAATCCGGTTTTAACATAGTCTTACTTTTGGTCAATAAATTGAGTTAGTCTGTTCTTTTAGATAAGGGTTGCAATAAACAAAAATAGCATAGTTTTTAATAAATAAAATGAGCTATTTAAAATAGCTCATTAAATTTAACGATTTATTAAATAGCATGTTGATCCCTAGGTCTGTTTTTTTTCAAAAATGAACCTATATTTTAACCGATGATATTTGATTGGTAGCTGTTTGTTTATTTTGGGCTTTTATGGATTGTAAAATAGTTTTTTTGCAATTATACCGAACCGCTGTTAGTATAATTATAGATGCCTGGTTATTGATACTGATTGCTCAACCTCAATCTCAACGTCTATATCACCTTAATCCTCACCCGAAGAAAAAAGCTCCTCCTTTTTAACTTTTTCAACAGCCATTTCATTTTTCAGGCGCTTGGAAATAACACTGTATGGTGCAGTAATTACCTCAACACTATCTGAAAGACCATTAATTATTTCAATAAAATTATCGTTTTGTATACCAGTTTTCACTTTTTTCATGATGGCTTTGCCATTTTCCAATATAAAAACCACTTCGATTGGTTCTGCTTCTTCTTTTTTTGCCTTTTCTTTTTTCATGGCTTCTTCTTCGGCAATTTCAGTGTCAGTCTGCATGCCTTCTTTTTTTACTTTTGCAACACCTGTTGAATCAGTTCTGGTGGTAATAGATTGGATGGGAACCGCCAACACATTGTATTTTGTATTTGTTTGAATATCAGCAGTTGCCGACATGCCTGGTCGAAAAGGATAGTAATTTGGCTTATCCTTTGGAATTAATTCGGCATAAGATGCTTTTAAAATTGCAACCTTAACTTCAAAATTGGTCACTTCATCTGTTCCTACACCCGAAACCGATGCTGAATTGGCTATTTCGGTCACTACCCCTTTGAACTTTTTGCCTAAATAGGCATCTACCTCTATAATTGCCGTATCATTATGCTCAACTCTTACAATATCATTTTCATTTACATCTACCTGAACTTCCATTTTATTCAGGTCGGCTATTCGCATTAGTTCAGTACCCGACATTTGAATGGTGCCCAGCACACGCTCGCCAACCTCTACATTTAACCTCGAAATAGTTCCCGACATGGGTGCATAAATAGAGGTCTTGCCGAGGTTCTCACGAGATTCACGAAGCGAGGCTTCTGAGCTCATTACTGTATATTTTGCGGAGTTTACACTTTCCCTGGCAGCAGTTACATCGGCCTGTGCAACCTCGTAGTTTGAAAGGGCCGTTTCGTACTCTGCATCTGAGATGGCTTTATCCTCCCACAGTTTTTTATTCCTTTTAAACGATAGTTCGGCAGTTTTAAACTGAGCTTCGGTTTGTGCAAGGCGGGCTTTTGAGTTAGCAAGATTGGCTTTGGCTCCGTTTAAACTGGCAACCATTCTATCAATGCCGGCAAGGTAAATTTCCGGGTTAATTTTTATCAATAGCTGGCCTGCTTTCACCTCTTGTCCTTCGGTTACATTTAATTGCACAATTTCACCCGATACTTCAGAACTGATAATAATTTCAGTTTCAGGCTGGATTTTACCATTTGAAGTAATCATTTCAACAATGGTACGTCTTTCGGCTAATTCAGTAGTTACTTTGGTGGCTTTTGCTTTTCCAAACCAACCTGCTTTTTTACCAATAATGGCAAAAACAATTAATACACCAGCTGCAATTAATAAATATTTTAGGAGTTTGCTGCTTTTCATAGGGTCCTGTTTTTAGTTTCACGAAGGTGGACATATTAACTGGCTAAATTAATTTTTTTATCAGGATTTTCAAATTCTCATTTTTATTTCTCTTGCTCATAATAAACCTGGTAGTAATGCAGGCCGGTTGAGTCATCAAAACCTTTAATAATACGGCTTCGGTCGCCATGAATGTAGATATGGAAATTTTTATCGAGTTTTAACACACTTTTAAACTGGGCACGGCTTTTTTTCACCGCAGTTGGCGAAATTCCAAATTGCTCTTTAACTTCCAGGTCATTTTCTTCGGCAACGCGGTCTTTGTACTCGTTAAAAGCGGTAATAACTTCATCATTCTCAATAACTTTTTCTTCAAATTGGCTGAGGTCAAAATCCTCATTTTCACCAAAATACGCGGCGGATTTATTCAACATGTCAATTTGGTCGGCGCGTTCTATGCCATTTTTTTCATTAAATACATCTTTTACAAAGCCTTTGCAAATTTGAATGTAGTTTTGGGTTTGGTAATAGTCGTCTTTGCGCAATTGCAACTGCAAAAAATCGTCTTTCCAGTAGCCAGCTTCTTTTGAGCGGCCAGCTACATCAACCATGCAAATTTTATAGCCGGCTTCTTTTTCGGTATTAAAAATCAGGCAGCCCTTATCCAGTTTGTTGATGTTAATACCGGTATCGTGAGCTATTTCTATTTCAGAGTCCTTACTCCACACTTTTAAAAATGGTGTTTTGTTTTCCGATTTAAACAAACCCAGTGCATCCACTACTTCATCATCCACCACACAATTACTGAAATAGGCAATGTATAACTCGCCTTCTTTTATGTTAGGATGAAATGATTGCTCAAATAAATGGTTGGCAATTTTTTTCGATTCTTCAAGCAGGCCCACTTTGTTATCAAAAATAGTTGAAGCTAATTTGAACAAAGTATTATTTTCAACCCCATCCTCAGCAATAAACTGATAATAAATAGGGTCTTTAAAACTTGTGAAAAAATAGGTTTTCAGAATTGCCTGTAAATCTTCATCAGGCTCAATGGTGGTGTTTGAAATGCTCAGCTCCCCACCTTCATGTTTGTTTCCTACTTTATGCGCAGCTAATGTTTCAAGTGCTGCATCTTCAAAATACATCATAATTTAAGTATTTATGAGTACTTATAAGTACTTATGAGTATTTATGAATACTTAAAACTAAACTTTAGGCACTCATAAATACATAAGGCACTCATAAGTATTTCTTTATCATAATTTTATTTCTTCAAAGTTTTGCCCAAATACCCCCATTACTTTTGCAACTGATATAAAGGCTTTTCCATCAGTTTCTTTAACAATTCTAAGTATTTTTTGCTTATCGTCTTTGCGGACTATTACCATTACCACCTCAATATCTTTTTTACTGTACCAGCCATATCCTTTTAAGCAGGTTACTCCGCGTTTTACTTCCTTGCTTATTCTTTCCGAAATAATCTGGCTATAATTTGAATAAATCATAATTTGGTATGATTGCCTGTTTCCATTTAGCCACAAATCGATGGTGTAGGCCCCAACCGCCATTACTACATAGCCATAAACTATTTTTTCAATTGAATGAAAAACAAAGTAATTACTTGCAATAATTACGATATCTAAATATACAAAAATTCTACCCAGACTTACATTTCGATATTTATTGATAATCAGCGCAATAATGTCTGTTCCGCCTGAATTGCCCCCGTACGAAAATGCAATTCCTATTCCAACCCCGCTTAAGCCACCACCAATTAATGTCGACATAAATCTTTCCTGTACAAAAGGCTCGGTTATTACTTTTTGCAGTACTACAAAAAACAAGGAACTGACAACAATACCATAAATTGTATTTATTCCAAATTTTGCCCCGAGCAATTTAAGAGCAATTAAGACTAGTACAGCATTAATTACTAAGGTTGTGTATCCAACTGGTAATCCTGTTGCAAAGTATATCAATGCCCCTATACCTGCTAATCCTCCACCCATAATTTCCGAGGGGATTAGGAATGCTGTCCATCCAAACACAAAAATAAGCAACCCAATTGTAATAAAAAGGTACGTTTTTATAAATGTTAGGATTTTATTATTGTTGAAGGTTGTTTTTATCATTAGCCAGACTCAGTTTTATATCAATTTAAGGAAATCAATGGTGAAACAAATGTGCAAAATTAAGGAAAGATAGCAAATTGTTAGCTTTTGAGTCGGAAATAATTCAATGAATAACAAAAGAACTAAAGCAGTTTCTCGAAAGAAACTGCTTTAGACATTAACCCAATTATTAACCTACTTTTTATGGAAAAACATTAAGTAAACTTTACAGCTTAGTAGTAGTTTTACTTAATGTATGTTAAATTACAAAAAAAACGGATGAAAAACAAATAAATTGTAAGCAAAATACAAATTTGATGATGAAAAAAATGAACCAAATAAAAAATGAGGTGTACAGAACTTAAATAAGATAAATTTTTATCGTAAATTTTCACATTTAAAAGCTCAAAGCATGAAAATGAAACAGTGGTTTTTTGCTAATTTGCTGACAATAAGTTTGATTTTTCTGGTTTTAGGATTTGTGGTTATGTCAATTAAAAGTGATGAAACTGTCAACGGAAATACATTTCATCAGCTAACAATTGCCCCAATTTTACTATTAATAGGTTATAGTTTGGTTATATTTGCAATAATGAAACCCACAAAAAAGGATTTGTGAGAAAAAAATGATGCTGAGCCCGAAGAAAAATAAACATACTAAAATGACTGATGAACAATTGGTTGTAGCTATTGTTAATGGCTGCAGTAATTCGTTTAATGAGATTTATAAAAGGTACCACAAACGTTTACTTTATTACTTTTACCGAATGCTGGGGAATGATAAAGAACTTGCACAGGATTTTATGCAGGATGTCTTTTTTAAGCTTATCAACAAGGCACATTTATTCAATGAACAAAAGAAATTTTCAACTTGGATTTTTAGTATTGCTTACAATATGTGCAAGAATGAATACCGAAGTAAAGAAGTGCGAAAAATTATGGTTGAAAGCGAGAATCCTGATGTTTTTATTGACAACAGCATTGAAAAGAACAACATTAAATGCCTGACAGATCAAGTTTTTAAAGAATTAGAGTTACTGGATGAAAACCATAGAACTGCGTTTTTGTTAAAATACCGCGAAGGTTTTAGTGTAGAAGAAATAAGTGGTATTTTAAATTTGCCTGCAGGAACCGTTAAGTCGAGATTGTTTTACACCCGCAAAAAATTACAAGAAAAACTGAGTGATAAGTTTGCGGAAACCATTGAAAATTTATTTTAAAACTTGGAATTATGTCAAAAATAGATGATCAAATAAAAGCCTTACTAAGCAAAGATGAGCTTCCTTTCGAGGCAGATAATTCCATTCAGGAGAGGTTGAATTATCATTTACAACTAAAAACTGCTTCATCAAAGGTAAAGCAAAACTCAATAATTCCATTTTTCTCAGGTTTGCTTGCTACCAAGTTATTTGGCGTTAAAATCAGTCTTGTAGCTGTTTTGTTTTTCTTTTTTATTGGTTACAAGGGGCTAAATACACCTTCAGCAAGTTTCCCGGTTGTTGATTCAATTAATATTTCAGAACCATTTGACACAACAGGTGCTTTTTTGGTTGATGACTCGCTAACGGTATATTGACATTCAAATTACTGTAAATCAAATTATTACCGCAAAGTTTGCTGACAGTAATTTGCTTCACTTTTGTCTCAAATTGATTTTATGTATGGCTCTTAGATTAGAGCCAATTTTTTACTGTGTTCATTCAAATTTTAGATGGAAAACTGGAATTGAAAGAAAAATTTATCATCAATTTCCTTTTAACAGCTTCTGACTCCTTGGTAGTGTTATGTCAAATTTGATATTTCTGGCAAATTAGCCGGGTGAGAACACCTGGCTGGTGCACTTGACACAACGGTCGTTTACATAATTGTGTAATACTCTTCAAATACCCGCATAATTTCTTTGCTTGTTTCAGGCGAATAAGCTTCAGTTATTTTAACCAGCTCCTGAAGGATGTATAAGTCTTTTCTTACTTCACCTACAGCGGCAGAACTGCCTTTTTCTTTTTTTAGGTTTTTATAAAACCTTATATTTTTCGACAAGTTTTTACTAATATCAATAGCCAATAAATTTGCTTTTTCTTTGGCATTGGCAACATAATACCCTTTAACTATTTCAGGAACAAAAATGGAATATGGAACCCTTTCCGAAGGAAATAAATTTGTCGCCAGGTCAAGTATTTCAATTGCTTTTTGCTTTTCATTTGCTTTGGCTAAGGTTTTGGCAAGTTCAGCGAACGACTCTCTAAACCTAAACTGGTTAATTATTTGAATATTTTGGTTGTCAAGATATACATTGGGTTGGTTTACATTTCCCCATTTAAACTTGTTTTTAAACAAATCATACTGATGCACTGCCTGGTTTTTGGCTAATTCATCAGGGAGTGTGTTTTTGTATGGCAACAACCGGTATAAGATTCCTTCGCGATGTAAATAGTCAGCCAAACCCAATTTTTCAACTTGCGATGGGTGATAGAAATAAATAGGGCGCTTCCAGTTATTTTTGGCGATAATATCCAAAATCAAAAACTCCCCCCTATAAAGGTAATTACCACTTAATTTAATGCTGATGTTATCAGGAATTTTTATGTTGCCTGATGGCCAATATGAACAACTTTTTCTGCAATTAGCTTTGTTAACCTTTAACGCTAAATTTTCTCCCGGAATAAAGCTGATGAATGAATTGTCGTTGCCTTTTAATTTTGTTTTTGGTTTTTTGCTCATCACAAATTCAATGGTTTGTTCCAGATCAATGGCACTGTCAATTTTGTTAATGACAGGAAAATAGGTGTTGTTTTTCATTAACAATTCGGTACCTTTCATTGAAACACCCAGTCCCTTTCTGTTTCCATAATCCAAATTGAGCTGTTCTCCGTACCAATCAATGGCAACAAATGGCTGTAAGACTTGTCTTACATCGGTTCTAAACCCTTCTACTTCCTGAATGTACCAGATGGGGTAGGTATCATTGTCGGCGGTTGTGAACAAAATTGCATTCTGCTCGCAAGACTCGAGCATATTTTTTGCGTAGTCTCTTGCTGTATACCTGTTTGAGCGGTCATGATCATTATAATTTTCAAACAACATATTAAGCGGAATTGCTATCACGAATAGCACTAAGACACTGAAAATAAGGTTTTTATTGTTTCGTATTTTCAGTTTTTCAACTACAGCGATTGCGCCAAGGCCTATCCAAATAGAAAAAGCAAAATAGGAGCCAACGTAGGCATAGTCCCTTTCGCGTGGAGTAATTGGAACCTCATTCAGGTAAACTACTATGGCAATTCCTGTAAAAACAAACAATAGAAAGTTGACAAGGAAACTTCTTGATTCTTTTCGGTACTGATAAAATAATCCTATTAAGCCCAAAATTAATGGCAATGCATAGTAAGTGTTTTTTGATTTTTGTTGATTATCAAGAACATATCTTGATTCACCTGAACCAATTATTACTTTGTCTATAAAAGAGATGCCTGTTATCCAGTTGCCATCTAAATAACCTCCTCTGCCTTGTGCATCGTTTTGCCTGCCAACAAAGTTCCATAAAAAATATCTAAAGTACATGTGCCCAAGCTGGTATTTAAAAAAGAATTTCAGGTTATCGGAAAATGTTGGAACAGTAATAGTTTGCTTTGTACCATCCCTGGTGAAAACATCTACTTTTTTGCCTTTTATGTCTACCCATTTTTTGTAGGCTTCGGTATGATCGGGATCAGTACTTGCCATTCGGGGAAAAAACGTTAAAGTATTTTCATCAAATACATAGTTTGGGTTGAGTTCATCTTTATGATATTTTCCATCTACAAGCTTATAAGTATACCTATCCTCTACATCAACAATGGGAGAGTTGTAATTGTTTCCATAAAAGAGTGGGCGTTTAGGGTATTGCTCCCTGTTAAGATAATTGACCAGCCCAAAAACGTTTTCTACATTATTCATGTCAACAAAGGGGTTCGAAACCGAACGGATTACCAAAAGTGTGAAAGATGAGTAACCTATTAACCAAAAAGCAAAGCACAACACCAATGTATTTACCCATTTTCTTTTTTGACCGAGTGTTTTTTTGTAGGTGTAATACAGTGAAAATGAAAGGATTATGATAAAACTGATGGCTCCCGAATAAACAGGCAACTTAAAGCTGTTTACAAATAGCAAATCAGTGTAGGCTGCAAAGGATGCAACACCAGGAATAATTCCAAATATCAGAATAACTACTAATAAAAAGCCTGAAATTATTGTTGCTATAACGCCTTTTGTAGTAGGTTGGTAGTTTTTGTAATAAAAAACAAGAGCCATTGCCGGAACTGTAAGTACATTCAGTAAGTGGATTCCTACAGACAAACCTAAAAGGTAAAATATAAGAACAATCCAACGATCACTTCTGTTATTTTTATCAGTTTGTTCCCATTTTGTAATGGCCCAAAAAACAATGGCCGAAAACAACGAAGAAGTTGCATAAACTTCGCCCTCAACAGCTGAAAACCAAGCACTATCGGAAAAGGCATAGCTTAACGCACCAATGGCTGCACTTCCATAAACCAACCATTTTTTATGACTTTCAGGATACTTATTTTTAGATTTTTGAAGTAGTTTTTCAGCAAACCAGCAGATAATCCAGAATAAAAACATTACGGTGAGTGCACTTACTACAGCTGAAAGCAGGTTGATCATATACGCAACATGTTCCGGGTTTGGAGCAAACAATGAAAAAAAACGGCCCAAAAGCATGAACATAGGGGCGCCTGGTGCGTGTGCAATTTCAAGTTTGTTAGCACAGGTAATAAACTCGCTGCAATCCCAAAAACTTGTAGTCGGCTCTAGGGTTAAAACGTATGTAATCAATGAGATAGCAAAAAGAAGGACTCCTAAAATTGTTTGCGTATTTTTTTTCAACATAGTGTTTTTTGAAATCGGTACACCTGTTATTTTAAAAGTTCAATTTTAGGTTTATTTATCGGAAATTCCCACCACTAATAATCTTTTGGTTCTTCGATTTTTTCAACATTTCGCCTAACAGGTGACTCAACTGTGTTTATCACCATCCATTTATCTTTAATTTTCATAAATGTTAATTGCAACACCATTGCTTCTGATAGTGTTGCATATTCTTTTAGAAATAAAAAAGACAGAACTTGTAATGAGCGTTTTTAAATGTTTTCTTTAATCAAATGTTTTTTTTACTTTGAGGGCACAGTAACCTTAACTGGTCTAGTTATAGCTTTTGTTTCTTTTATTAACGGTTGAATTTTAAGATAAGTTCCGCAGCGCCAGAGCCATTCTAAAGGACCATATTTAAAGTAGTTTCGCCCTATTTTACTTGCAATAGTTTGAATGGCCACCAGGGCAAGTGCAATTAGAATCAAATACAATAGGACAATGATGAATAAAGCAAATAAAAAACTTCCAGTAATATTCTTGTAGCAATTGTTTTTCTGGCAGCAGTGTTTATTGCCCTGTCTTGGGTACTATTAGCTGATATTGAGCTGATTACAGCAGTAAATAGCTTTCAGGTTAAAATTTACAGGGGCAATTATTACCCACAGCTAACCTATGTTTTGCTTATGTTTGGTTTTACAGCAATGGGTTTTGTTATTATTATTTTGGGAAAATGGTTTTGGGCAATTGCAACCGGAAAAAACGATTCAGAAACATCGCAATTGTTTAGAATAGAAAAACCGAAAAATCATTCAATGTCTTTTTTTCATCTAAAAAGATTGATTTATCATAAAGCGAACGTATAGATTTTCCGGATAAGATAATCATCAATGTTGCGTTTGGAAAGGCAAAAATTGTCTTGCCAATTGTGTAATTGGACGTCTATCATTTAATTTAAAACAAAAACTGCATTAGCATTAAAGAAAGTGAAATGCATAGATGAAAATGCCAGACTTTACAGAAGTATTGTACTGGTATTACGTTTATACCTTACCTCTGCTTTTCTTCTATTCGGTTTTTTCACCTAATATTCTTAAAAATAAAAAATAATCTGATAAAAAATGTATTAGTTTTGCTATTAACCTGAGTTCGACATAAAATATTCAACACAAAAATTTGGAATTATACCAGATATCTGCTAAAAATGCAGAAAGAATAGCGGGCTATTTTGAGGGATTTTTAGTGCAGAGATGGTGTGATTACCTCCGGTGAGTGCTTCGCAGTTCCGAATTTTCTATTAACCTGAGCTCGATTATTAATTAATTGATATAAAGAAAGATAGGAAAAATAAATATTCTCAGTTATTTGGAGAAAAGCACAGATTTTATTAATTTAACAGTCTGATAAACAGTTGATTAGAAACAAAATCCATGCAAATAACTAAAGACAAAATTACTGAAATTTTCTACTTTACAGATGAATTCTGCAAAGAATTTGAAAAATCTATTTCTAAACATACTTTAGGGAAAGAACCCAAGAGAAAGCCTAAAATGAATCAAA